>CAMYJL010000013.1 GCA_947258645.1 uncultured Nitrospinota bacterium | reverse complement strand
TCTTCCGGCATGGCGTCCGCGGAGTGTAGAAGGCCGCGGATGGCGTTGATCCGAATCACCCACCCCAGCCGGGTATTTCCGACAAAAGTGCCCTGAGAAAGACCGACGAGTTCGAATTTTCCGTCGCGGATGGCGATAACGGGGGTTCCACTGTCTCCCGGGACCAGGCCATTGCTCACCATGAAGGCGTTCTCGCCCTTGGCGTCGATGTGGGAGATTTGCTCGGGCGCCACCAGGGCGCTGACGATTCCCTCGCGGACGTTCACCCCCAGATTCATGGGATTGCCCACGACGTAGACGTAGTTCCCCACCTCCAGATCGTCGCTATCACCCACTTCGTAGGGGTAGGAAGGCGGAGTGACACCCGAGGGAAGCTCAAACAGGGCGACGTCGTCGCCTTTGTTCCGGTACATGGCCTTGAGGAGATGCTCTTCCCCCTCCCAGCGGATATATGTCTCCTCCTTCACCTTTTCGACGGGAGGCTCCAGAACGCCAACGGGCGTCTGAATCTTGAGCCCGTGGAGCGTGACAACATGCTCGACGGTGAGAACAAAACGGCCCGCGACAACAACTCCGCTCCCCTCGAGCTCGTTCTGCATCTCGGTTCCGTCGGGACTCTCGAATGTCGTTCGGGTAATCAGCTTCACGATGGATGATGCAATCTGCGAAAGTCTCATCTGCGAAGAATCGACCAGATAAGAATGATTATCATACAATCCGTCCGCCCGCAGTGCTCCGACAGACTGTTGAACAGGACTGGCGGCGCAACCAGCAAGGAAGATAGCGAACACAATAGTGGCGCTATATTTCACTCCGTTGGACGGCATAACAATTCCCCTTTCCGATATTCCCCCAAGGCCAACGCCTCCCATAGGCGCCTCAACTAAGCCCTAATTTCATTATCGGCAAATTTTATTTTCAGACAAGGAAAAACGATAAAAAAATGAGGGGAGGCAAATCTGTAGAGTAAAAAAATTCAACCGTTTATCAGAATTTTCGTTTTGAAAATGCGCTCTTACGATGTTCTTACAATTCCCACAAAAATCGTACATCGAGCATCCGCAAATTCGTATTTGTTATTTTCATTTTTCCCATGCGGGCTTGCTGCCGGGATACATATCCGAGTCGTGAAAGATTTCAATGCGGTTACCGTCCGGATCCAGAAAATAAACACCCTCGTGTCCTCCCCACAGACCGTTGCTCTCATCCAGCCGCAGGGGGCCCCAAACAATCCGGACATCCGGCCGCGAGCGCAGGAACGCCACCGCTTCATCAAAAGCCTTCTGGTCGCAGACCTCGAAAGCGAGATGGTGAAACCCCACCTCATGGCGCCGGCAGGTGTCCTCGCCTTCGGCTTCGACCCAATCCTCCGGTACGGAAAAGATGGCCAGCTGGTGATGATAATCGTCGAGATACATGAACGCCGAGCCGAAAGGGGCGTCGGGATGGGTCCCCGCCTCGTGGCGGGAGCGAAGCTCAAAACCCAGGATCTCTCCATAGAAGCGGATCGAGCGATCCAAATCGCGGACCTTGATGGCCATATGTTGAAGCCGAAGCGTACGAATCATCCTGATCTCTCCCAAATCCGAAATGAATCAGACCGATAAGCCTGAATTATAAGCCGGGCCCGGCCTTTACGGTAGATAGGCCACCGGCGGTTGCCATTTTGTCCCATTCTGGAGTATCGGTAACTCATCCGGATAGCTGGGAAAGGCATACGGCGGGCGTCCAGGGACGCCCGTGATTCGGTTCCTCACAATCGAAGGAAGGGAGGCTGTTTTGGCCGTCATCATCAACGAGACGAAAAAAAAGAGTCGGGAGGGACAAGTCACCTTGGGAGCGGGCGTTCGAATGGCCAAGACCGTCGAGATCGGGATGGCCATGAAAGCCTGCGGCTACGACTGGCTGTTCATCGATACCGAGCACGGTCCATTCAACCTGGAGACGGCCACGCAGATCGCCACCGCCGCCCTCACCCAGGGCATCACGCCGCTCGTGCGCGTCGCCTCGCTGGAAGCCCATCTGAGCACGCGCATCCTCGACTGCGGGGCGCAGGGCATCGTTCTTCCCCACGTGAACACCGCGGAAGAGGCCCGGGAATTCGTGGACATCTGCAAGTTTCCGCCCGAGGGCGAGAGGAGTTCGGGGGGAGGACTGCCCCATGCCGCCTTCGGGCCGATGGCTCCGGCCGAACTTCTCTCCGCCGTCAACCGGGAGATGCTCCTCGTCGCCATGATCGAAACGCCCGAGGCCGGGGAGAACGCGGACGAGATCGCCGCCGTCGATGGAATCGACGTTCTCCTGATCGGCACGAACGACCTGAGCACAGGGATGGGCATCCCCGGACAACACGAGCACGAACGGGTGAACCTCGTTTACGATCAGGTCCTCGCGGCCTGCATAAAACACGGAAAAACCCCGGGCATGGGCGGATCCTACCATCCCGACCTCATCGAGAAGCGAATCAAGGCTGGCATGCGCTTCATCCTGAGCGGGAGCGATCTGAACTTCATGATCGCCGGGGCCAAGCTTCAAGCAGAGATGATCCGGAAAGCGGCCGTATAGAAGGCTGGCACATCCCGGCGCCCGTGTTTTCTTTGGGAGGCGCCCGGATACTTTCGCTATTCACAAACCATTCTTTTTCATGAATCTGGAGAAAACATGAAACTGCTCACCTACGAATCGGGCAATGGCCCCCGCGTCGCCGTCCTGACCGATGCCGGCGTGGAGGATGTGGTTCCCGAAACGGGGGACGCCTGCGAAGTGATCGCCGCCGGCGGGGCCCCGAAGACCAGCGGCAATCCGAAATCGCTCGCAGAGGTCAAACTGCTCGCGCCGATCGCCAGCCTCCGCAGGCCCGTCATCGCCGTGGGCCTCAACTACAAACGCCATGCCGATGAGAGCGCTCACAGGCGAAACGAGCAGCCCGGAACATATCCGGAAATCCCCGTTTTCTTTTGCAAATGGCCGGGCTCTCACAACGGCCCGGACGCGGATATTATCCACCATTCGATCACGAAGCATCTGGACTACGAGTGCGAACTCGTCATCGTCATCGGAAAGAAGGGGATCAACATCCCCAAAGAGAAGGCGATGGACCACGTATACGGCTACACCATCATGAACGAGGTCTCGGCCCGCGATGTCCAGCGCAGGCACGGGCAGTGGTTCAAGGGTAAGGCGCTCGACACCTTCGGCCCGATCGGCCCCTACATCGTGACGAAAGACGAGACCGGCGACGGCGACAACCTCGGCGTCATCTCCCGCGTGAACGGAGAAGTCCGCCAGAAATCGAACACCGACGACATGATTTTCGACATCGCCACCGTGGTCTCCGTCCTCTCGGAGGGCTTCACCCTCGTTCCGGGCGACATGATCGCCACCGGCACTCCCGAGGGCGTGGGCCTCTTCATGGATCCCCCCGGCCTGATGAAAGTGGGCGATGTGGTCGAATGCGAGATCGAAAACATCGGCGTCTTGCGTAACAAAATTGTCGCCCCCGGGGCTTCCTAAAGGAGACGGCCATTTGGTACCGGTGCGAACAGGTTTGTGTTATCGTGATGCTTGGGTTTGGCCCTTCCCCGTTGCATCGGTTCAGCTTTATTCATTCGGCTCATCCGGCAGATTTCGGTTGAGGTTCTTGCAGGTGACCTTCACCGAATGAGGCGCCGTGCAATCATTTTGGTAACTCCGGGTTTTCCCAGGAGCGAAAGGAGGCCGCAATGTCGTCTTATGATGTGAAGGATAAATGGTGGACAAGTCCGTTCAACTGGCACGAGGAGGTACGCAAAGATCTCTCTCTCCCCCCCAAGGTCTTTTTCCACGACGCCACCCTGAGGGACGGCGAGCAGACCCCGGGCGTGGTCTTCCGGAAAGAAGAAAAGGTCGCCATCGCCAAGAAGCTGGACGAAGTCGGGGTGGACCGAATCGAGGCCGGCATGCCGGCCGTCTCAAAGGAGGACATGGAAGCAATCAAGGAAATCTCCTCCCTGGGACTGAATGCGAAAGTGATGACATTCTCAAGAGCGATGCCCGCGGACATCGATCGCGCTGTTGAGTGCGGAGCCGACGGCGCCGTCGTCGAGGTTCCCAGCGGGGTCCCCCGCCTCAAGTTCCAGTACAACTGGAGCCATGAAGACATCATCGAAAGAAGCATCACGGCAGTTAAGTACGCCAAGGACAAGGGCCTCTACGTCAACTTCTTCCCGTTCGACACCACCCGCGCCGATTTCGATTTCCTGAAGCGGTTGGTGGGAGAGGTCAACGAAAAGGCTCATCCGGACTCCGTCTGCGTTGTGGACACGACGGGCTGCATTCTCCCCCGGGCCATGGGTTTCCTCGTCAAGGAACTCCGGCGCCTGGTTGACATCCCCATCGAGGTTCACACCCACAATGATATTGGCTGCGGCATCGCCACCTCTTTGGCCGCCGTAGAGGCCGGAGCGCAAGTGGTCCAGGTCTGCGCCAACAGCTTGGGCGAGCGGACCGGAAACGCCTCGCTGGAGGAGGTGTCCGTCGCCCTGAAAACCATGCTGGGCGTGGAAACCAACATCAAATACGAGAAGCTCTTTGAGCTTTCCCAGCTGGTCGAGAAACTCTCGGGGATGCGCCTCGGCGCTCAGAAGCCGGTCGTGGGCGAAATCACCTACGTCAGGGAGACCGGTCTCGGCATCGACGCCCTGCAAAAAGAGCCCCGCGTGGGTTATTCGGTCCATCCGGAGTTTGTCGGCAGAAAATACCGTTTCGTCCTGGGAAAGAAAAGCGGCAAGCCCTCGATCGAGATTCGGTTGCAGGAAATGGGGCTTGAGGCCACGGAAGAGCAGATGCGCGTCATGCTCGACCAAGTAAAATTGAAATCAATCGAAAAGAAGTCCTGGCTTACCGACGACGAGTTCCGGGAGATCGCCAGTGGCGTAATCGGCAACTAACCTGGACTGATGAAAGTGGGCGATGTGGTCGAATGCGAGATAGAGAACATCGGCATTTTCCGCAACAAAATCGTCGCTCCCTGAGGGCGTGAACCCGGCTTTCCGGCTTGCCATGTTCGGGTCATTCCATAAACGGTAGCGGGCCTCCAAGATTTTCCGATGCAGGGGAACAGGAGGCCCGTTTACTTCTTGCGGCCGATCAGTAACGGCCCGATATTGAAGGGGTTGACCGGAACCACTTCTTGCATGCAAATGTCCCGGACTGAGCCGCCGTTTTGGAGATCGAATGGGTTTTCCTTACGAACCGCCCATAAGCGTTGTTCTGATCGCGTTCCTTTCGGTCATTGCGTTAGCCACAGCATGGCGCGGAACACATCTTTTCCAACGCGTATTCCGCCACGCGAATCATCCTGAGCGTTCCCTTTGGCTGGTCAGAGGAATCCGGGCGGAAATCACTTCCACGGCAACCGCGGTTCTTGCTTTCGCCATCGTGTACGAATACCGATGGCTGGCGATCTTCGGGATCATATTTTTACTGGAAGAACTCTACGAGACAAGCGTCGTTATCCTGGTGCTTCGATATGCCAAGCCAAATTAGAACGCGATCAATAGATCCATTCGCCCGGAAACCAACTCAAATACGCGAGAAACCAAAATCCACCGAGCATTCGGGAGAGCGCTTTCGCCCATTTATTGGGCGGTTACATGAATAAGGAAAATTGCCGTTCAACCCGGGGAAAAACGCCCCGGAATTTTGTCACCCATCTCCCACAAAAATTGTTGAAATGTTGTGGAAAACCCCCCTTTTTTTCGCTTTAACCCTAAGGTTTTCCGGGACTTAGTTTGGATTGCCTCACAGGGGGGCATGTCTTTTAACCCATTAATTTTCAAATAGATACACAAAATTTTCGCCCATCCGGTCCTTGAGTCTTTGATTGGAACACTGATTTTGCACAGGTTTTTCGATCGGACGCGCATGAAAGCAGACCGGTCAATTCGAAGGCCATTTTATTCAATCAAACTATCTTTTATAAAAATAAACAATGAAACTTCCTGAACCGCGTTCAACCGTTTTTTTCGTCCTTCTCCTGGAGCCATGGCGTCCTCGACAACTTCATCCCTCTTGCCACAAAGTCTCAGTCAGGAAGTATCCTCAACCAAACATGCATGGATACCGTCTGAGGGCTTCGATGGGCAAAGACCGGAACGTCGGCCGCAAGGAATTTTTCAGGGAAGGTCCGCTCTCAATCATCCGGGCCTTCATGCAGGGTGTTCAGGAGCCCCGCGCCCGGGACAACTCTTATCTGGCTGAAGCCCCCCTGATTCGACCTCCCGGCGCCGCGCCCGAGGTGGATTTCCTCAACATATGCGACGGAGGCGGCGCCTGCGCGAAATCCTGCCCCGCCGATGCCATCCTGATGGTTCCCCGGGAGGGAGACTCCGGGGGCTTTTCCCTATATTTATCAGCAGCCTGCATGAAGGCCTGCCCCAGCGGGGCGCTGACACTGGTGCCGAGGGAATTGATCCGGATGGGGCGGGCGAAGCTGGACTTCGATGAATGTCTCGCCTGGTCGGGTCTCGATGAAATGTGCAGCTACTGTGTCGACCGCTGTCCCATGGGGACGGACGCTCTTCGGATGGAGGAAAAAGAAGGGCGGCGCGGCCCGGCCGTCGAAGCGGGCTGCGTGGGCTGCGGGGTTTGCGAATACCACTGCCCGGTGTTCCCCGCCGCCATCCGGATCGAAGGCCGATCCCCTGCCTAGCTCCGGGAGACCCCTGATGACGGGCCGGGAAACGCGCATCATCCTGCTGTGGGACGGCGCCTGCGATTTTTGCCGCCGGTGCATCGAATGGATGATGGCGCGCGACGCCGCGGGAAGAATCAAACCGGTTCCCTACCAGGATGTTCCTTCGCCGCCGATGACCGAGACCTTTCGGGCCCGCTGCGGCCGATCGATCCAACTCTTCCTTCCCGGCCGTCCCGCTCTATCGGGAGGAAAAGCCGCCCTCGCCGTTCTCTCCCTCCTGGGCTGGAAGAAAACGGCTGCGTGCCTCTCACTCCCCCCCCTTGTCTGGGGGGTCGATGTCCTTTACCGGCTCGTTGCCCGAAATCGGTGGTTCCTTGGGCGCGTGCTCTTCAGATAAAAGACCTTCCCCACCCTCCCGGTCTCCGGCTACCCCCCGGGCGGGCGCCCGGGCTACTCCGTCAGCTGGACCGTGGAAACCGAGCTGATGCCTACCCCTGGGCCCGCCTCAGAAGACGCTGAAGCACCATGCGCTGAATCCATTTGCGAAGCGTTTCGCTCGACAGGCTATGATGTTTCATGGCGGATACCTCCATCGCCATACCGGGATTTTTTTCTCTGTTGCCCATATCGATGTCCCTCGTAACACATGGCCGCGATCGGGGTGAGTGGAGCGGTTTCCCCCGTCTCTCCGCGTCTTCCCATACGTGGCGCTCGCAGGCGGCACTGCGCCTCCTGCGACTCAATCTATAACGAGGTTAACGGAATGACCCGGAAAAGGCGGTGAGGCCGGCCACGCGGGAGGTGTGAAACCTGCCACGCACCGGCGCCCCAAAATCCGGCAGAAACGGGGCTGGCCGGAAAATCATGCGGCATCTTGCTCGAACCGGAAGATCAGAAAAGGTTGAGGCGTGGCATCTCGCGAATCGGTACGGTACGGAGCTTTGGGGAAGGATACATCGCGGGAAAAACGAAACCGGCTTTCGCCGGCGGCGGGCGGGCCCCGTCCTTACAGGGCGGCGACCACGGCCGCTATCGGAACAGCTACGATCGCGGCCCCCAGGGCGTTCAAGGAAGCAACCAGGACGATTGAGACCAGGGCGATGATCAACACATACTCCACAAGCGATTGACCTTCGTCCCGCCGGAGCAACCCGCGCAGAAGCGCCGTCATTTTTTCGGGTACGAATGGACTCACAATGAAATGCTTCATGACTCGCTTCTCCCTGAAAACCTTGGGCCGAACAAAACCCCGAGAAACCATCGCCAAGCGGCCCCGCTCTTTGATTATAAGTCCGTTAGAGAAGCTTACGTATATGTTTTTCCGAGAAAATTGACCCCGATCACACATGGGCCGATACCGGCCCGGAGGGGCGACCGGGCAGGAAATACGGGGGAATCAGGCCGAATGCGCCAAATTAAGAAAATTCTTCAACCAGAATTTCCTGAATAAACCGCTGCACGGCAATCGGATAGAAGCGGATGTTCGGCGTACGGATGACGGCGGTGTCCGTGATTTCCTTCTTCACCAGCTCGTTTAAAACCTTCTCGGCCAGCAACTCGGGGCTCCACTCATGCTGGGTAATCTTGAGGTGTTCGGTGTCGATGTTGAAGTTCCCCGCAATGGCCTTGGGAAAAGCGAAAACCCGACCGGTGAGATCAGCGTCCATCATCTCGCTGTCCTTGAAAAGGTCGCCGAAAGTTTTTTCGACATCCGCGGGCGTCCAGACGAGTTTGGGAGAAACGAAGAGCCGGCCCGCTATCTGGACCGAGCCGGAGCCGGAATCCACCTCGGGTCCCAGTACCCGGTAGCCCAGGTCGTGATAACCGGAGACGATCCCAATGAAGGGCCTCCGGAGAACGAGGGTATCTTCAAGGATCTTCTTCTGCAGCTCGTGGAGACGATGGTCGTCGCGCTGTTCAAAATCGTCGAACATGTCTTCTCTATCTTCAATTTATTCAATGGTTTCCAAAATCGGACCCCAGCCACCCGGAGAATCCTCCCGGGAGGAATATCAGACCATATGCCGGTCATAAAGCCAACAGACGCCGCCATTGGAAAGCCCGGGGATGTTGCACGAACCCGAATACCGGACTATATTTTCCTGAATAGAGGGACTCTTTCCTCAGAGAATCTTCCGGTGAGGACAATGTCATGTATCTGTTTGAAAAATGCCCGTTTCAGGTAGATCCCTCTGTAGATGAATGCATCTGCTTCGACCCGGCATATTTGGATTGCTTCAAACGGCCCTCCGATATCGTCCACCACTATTGCCGGGGAGATTTCCGGGGATGCCCCTATTACCTCACGAAAGGTATTCCCTCCCGGATTCCCGAAGAAGCCAAACCGAAGGTTTTGCATAACACCAGCGGAGAGCCCGGCGCCCTCCGCGGGAACGCGATATCCCTGAAAGAGAGGAAAGCATGACGGAACCCACCGGCACCACTTCTCCCCCCCTTCGCCTGGGCATGACCGGTTCGCCGAAGCCCGATTTTCTCGATATCGATTTCGACCGGTCTCCCTTCATTGTTATCTGGGAGGTGACACAGGCCTGCTCCCTCGCCTGTCTCCATTGCCGGGCCGAGGCGCAACCCTGCCGCAACATTGGAGAGCTGACCACCCGGGAAGGCATCGCCCTCCTCGACGAAACCCGAAAGTTCGGCCGCGTTCTTTTCGTCATCACCGGTGGCGACCCGCTCGAGCGGCCCGACATCTTCGAGTTGATCCGGCACGGCGCCGACATCGGCCTGCGGATGACGATGACCCCGGCCGGCACCCAAAAAATGACGCCCGAAGTAATCCGCCGGATGAAAGACGCGGGCCTCGTCCGCCTCGCCGTGAGTCTCGATGGCCACAACCGGGAAAGCCACGACAAGTTCCGGGGCGTGGACGGCAGCTTCCAGTGGACGATGGACGCCATTCGCACGGCCCGCGCCATCGGTCTCGAGGTGCAGGTCAACACCACCATCACCCGCTTTAACGAGGACAACGTGCGCGAAATCGCCACCATGCTCGCCGCCGAGGACATCGCCCTCTGGAGCGTGTTCTTCCTCGTCCCGGTGGGCCGGGGGCTTCAGCACCACATGGTGACGCCCAAAAAACACGAGGAAATTTTCCACCGGCTCTACGATCTGACCAAAGAGATGCACTTCGACATCAAGACCACCGCCGCGCATCACTTCCGCCGCGTTATGATGCAGCGCGCCGCCCTCGACCGCATGCAAGACGAATCCGGAAACGGGAACGGAAAGCCTGGCCTCCCATCCCCCTTCGGCGCGCCCGGCTTCAGCGCCGGGGTGGGCCGCGCCGCCAAGGGCGTGAACGACGGGAGGGGCTTCGTGTTCATCAGCCATCTGGGCGAAATCATGCCGAGCGGCTTCCTACCGGCCACCGCCGGAAACGTCCGTGAAAAAAGCCTCGTGGACGTATACCGCGAGTCCGAGATGTTCCGCGACCTTCGCGATTCCGATTGTTTTGATGGAAAATGCGGCTACTGCGACTACAACGATGTGTGCGGCGGCTCCCGGGCCCGCGCCTTCTCGGTGACCGGAAACTATCTGGGCACCGAGCCCTATTGCACCTACCGGCCCCAGCGGCCCGGCTCGGACAAGCCCGCCTCCAATACCTACCGGGGGGATCACGCCGACGCCGGAAATCTCACCCGCGAACATGTGATGAAGGCTCTCGGAAAACCCGGATAAGCCTTCCTGCCAATCGAAACGGGCGCGGGGTTCTTCACGGAACTCCGCGCCGCGCCCGTGATCAACGCCACCTTCCCGTCCAACGCCATCTCAGCCCTCTCGACCATAAAAGAGAGATCCGTTTATTTCCGCTCCGGAGAGCAAACGGAACAGGAAAAATGAAAAAAAGGAAGCCTAATTTCCCTCGCCCTCGTTCCACGAGGATTCCGCATCCTTTTTTTTCTTCTCCTCTTCCTGCTTTCTGGCCAGCTCCTCGTGCATCCCCCGGAGCTTCTCCAGCGGAAGCTTCAGCTCATGGGTTTTCCCCTGTGTCCGGTACTCGACGACGAGCATGCGCGGGTTGGGGACCACAGGGAAGAACTGGCTCCCCTGAAGGGCCGCCCTCTCGCCCAGGCGGTTGGAGCGCAGCCGCCGGGCCACGAACTGCTTCTCGATCCTGGCCTTATCCAGCTCCTTCGCCTCCCGCTGCTTGAACTCGATGAAGGGAATTACCGGAAGAGCCAGCAGGGCAAAGGGGCCGACCGCGGCCAGCGTTCCCGTCGTCGCCACCGCGCCGCCCGTGAGGAGCGCGCTCGAAGCCGCCGCCGTCGCCACGCCGACGGCCGTCTTGATTTGGACCGTCTTGTACTCCTCCGCAAGCGCCTCGCTGATATCCTCCAGGCGGCCCGGCTCCATCCGGCTCGTGAGGTAGATCCCCCGGATGTCCACCAGCCAAAATCCCTGGATGGTCAGCGGTGCCTCTCCCTGGTTCTGTATGGTGAAGATGTACTCGTCCCACTTGGCGTCCTTCACCCAAGCCCCTGGCCCATTGGGAAGGACGACCTCCGTCAGGGTCACGCTCAGGCTCGGCAATTCGGAATGGATGCCGAGATTTTCCGGCAGGGGTGTCGGCTTCTCGATCAGGCGCGTTTTCGCGGCGCACCCGGCCGCAAGAACCATCGCGGCGAAAGACCACAGGATCAGAAAACGGCGCATACCGGTACGCTCCTTAACATGCAAACTCAGGGAAAATCCGATAGGCGACAACTCGTCGGGCGGGGCGGCAACTCTCCCATCATCCTCGATCAGCGGCCGGGATTTCAAGTTCCCCTCTCCGGATCCGAAAATCGGTTCCGGACCGGCTCATCAGGATTCTATCACCGGACGGAGACGCCAGACAGCGAGCCTTACCGAACTTATCGCACCAACCGGCCCGACTCGGACAAGCCCGCCTCCAATTCCTGCCGGGGGCCTCACGCCGGCGCCGGAAATCTCACCCGCGAACATGTGATGAAGGCTCTCGGAAAACCCGGGTACGCCTTCCTGCCAATCGAGAAGGGCGCGGGGTTCTTCACGGGACTCCGCGCCCCATTTTTTTGTCGGGGCGTCCCCGTGTGGCCGCCCCGGCGAAAGTTCTTCGCCGAAGCGTTTTATTGTTTCTGCATGGCGAATCGCGATTATTGCGAAAAGAGGGGTGCGGGGTTCCCTTGGGAGCCGCCGGGTTCAGTAGCCCCTCCCGAGTCTGTGATCCGGGTGGCCCCTCCATTATGGGGCGCAGGCTCGGCTTCGATAAGGCATTCATTTCCCGGGAGATCTAATTTTTGCGGAGAACAGCTTATTTTGTGGCGGGGCTGAGAGATTTCAGATACAGAAATACCCCTGCCATCTCACTTCCGCTGAGCTGCGGCCAGGGAATTTCCATCCGGCGAGCGATAGGCGCCATTCTGGGGGCGTGGCGGAGCATGCGCGTGGCGAACTCGATCTCGCTTTTCATCTCGGCCGCTTTCACCCCCAGATCCGGTCCGATACCGTCTCCTTTAAATGGAGTGCCGTGGCATTTCTGGCAGGTTCCGGTAAACCGTGCTTCCCCCTGTAGCGCATCCCCTTTAAAGGTGTGGACAGATCCCCCCCGGGGGTTGAGGGAATGCAGATAGGTGAAGATGTCGCCGATTTCATCCGCCTTGAAGTCGGGCCAGACCAGACCGCGTTCTTTTCGGGCCTTCGCCATGAGTGGAACGTGGTTCCACATCACGGCGGCACCGAGGATCGGTGAAGCCCACGCGGTTTCGCGCGTCAGATCGGGGGCCGTCTTACCGCCTTTTCCCTTGACCGAATGGCACGATGAACATCCTCGCGCGGCAAAGAGATAATTTCCAGATTGGATTTTTTCCTTCAAAGGCCGGACCGGTCCTTGGGCATTTGCGGTCAGGCCGGACACAAACACGGCTATTGCGAGGCAAATAATGATGAACGGCAAAGAATGAAATTTCCGCAAAGGAAGCCTCCTCCAAAAAGGGGCCGAAAAAACCATCTTATTATTTTTGCAGCTTTGCCACAAGACCAGAAAATCCTCGAAACCGAAATTTGATTGCGGCACTATGAAAAATGGATTCCCGTCCCTGGCGAATTTCGAATTCCTGCGCAAAGGCGACTGGGCATTCATAATACAGGGGGGCTCTCATTCTCAAGAGTCCGAAGAGGGCCAATAGTCCACGATTTCATCATCGGCAATGCGGGGCGTTTCCTTTGCTCCTTAATATGTTGCCGTAGCGCCAAAGCAGACGAAGGGTTCGGTCTTTTTTTGAGAGGGGAGAGCAGAAAACCACGAGGAAGCATTCGAGCCCATTGATATTGGCCGAATTCGTCATTCACCACAGAGAGGCTGGCCGGGGTTGATATTCGAATAGGTTTGCCTGACAATGAACTTGGCTCCCGGCGAGGCTAACAGTGAAACAAGAGGCAAGCAGATCCATCGACGCCAGCCTCACCTACACCAAAGAGCTTCCGGCCGGGGGCCACATTTTTAATTCCTCCCCGTTTCTCTTGAATACACAAATTTACGAAATAGAAATGATTCAACTTTCCTTCCCGGCTCCCAATGAAACTCCTTTCAGGGTTCCATGACAACGAGCAGGTCTTTTGCGTCCACCTGCGTCCCGGCGGGGGTGAGGATTTCCTTGACGACGCCATCGCGCTCGGCGCGAACGGCCGTCTCCATTTTCATCGCCTCGATGGTCAAAAGCGTGTCGCCGCGCTCGACCTCATCGCCGGCCGAGACCGCCACCGTGATCACCAGGCCCGGCATGGGCGAGCCGACATGGTTGACATTTCCGGGCTCGGCCTTGGGAAGCGCCGCCCGGCCCTTCGCCAGCTGCCGGTCTTCGACCTTGAACGAGCGCGGCTCTCCGTTGACCTCGAAAAAGACCGAGCGATGTCCATCCTCATGGGGGTCGCTGACGGCGATGTAGCTGATGATCGCGTATCTCCCCGGAGCAATCTCGACGGTGATCTCCTCGCCCTGTTCCATGCCGTAGAAAAACACGCGGGAGGGCAGGATGCTCACGTCGTCGTAGGTTTCGTGATGACGCGCGAAATCGGTGAAGACCTGGGGATACATCAGGTAGGAGGCCAAATCGTAGTCGCCGATCGGCCGCCCCGCTGCCCCGGCCGCTTCCCGCCGGGCCGCCTCGAGGTCCACCGGCGGCATCGCATCTCCCGGGCGGCCCTTCAGGGGTTTCTCGCCTTTCAAAACCTTTTTCTGCATCGCCTCGGGGAACCCGCCCGGCGGCTGCCCAGTATCGCCCCGAAAGAAAGAGACGACCGACTCGGGAAACGCAATCTCCATTTCGGGGTTCTCGACATCCTCCGCGCTCAACCCGCTCGTGACCATGAGAAGGGCCATGTCCCCCACCACCTTGGAGGAGGGCGTGACCTTGGGAATGTCGCCGAACATCTGGTTCACCTGCGCATAGGCCTTGGCCACATCCGGCCACTGGTTTTCGATCCCCATCGAGCGGGCCTGCTGTCTGAGGTTGGTGTACTGCCCGCCGGGCATCTCATGCTGGTAGACCTCCGACGCTCCGCCCTGCAAGTCGCATTCAAACGCCGTGTAGATTCGGCGCACCTGCTCCCAATAGGTCGAAAGCCGCCGGACCATCTCGGGGTCGAGACCGGTCGTCCGCTCGTCGTGGCGAAGCGCCTCGACAATGGTGCCGAGGCTGGGCTGGGAAGAAAGGCCGCTCATGGAATCCATCGCCGCATCCACCGCGTCCACCCCCGCCTCCACGGCGGCCAGAACGCTCGCGGTCGAGGCCCCGCTGGTGTCGTGGGTGTGGAAATGAAGCGGGATGCCGACCTCCTGCTTCAGCGCGGAAACCAGCTCGCGCGCCGCGGCCGGCTTGCAGAGCCCCGCCATGTCCTTGATCCCGAGGATGTGCGCGCCCATGGCCTCGATCTCCCTGGCCAGGGAGATGTAGTAGTTCAGGTCGTATTTCGTCCGGCCCGGATCGGTCAGATCGCCCGTGTAGCAGAAACAGACTTCGCACAGCTTTCCCGTCTCCAGAACGGCATCGACGGCCACCCGCATATTTTCGGCCCAGTTGAGGCTGTCGAAAATCCGGAACAGGTCCACGCCCGCGCGGGCCGACTGGTGCGTGAAAAAACGGACGGCGTTGTCGGGGTAGTTGGTGTAGCCCACCCCGTTCGAGGCGCGGAGCAGCATCTGGATCAGAACGTTGGGCATCTGCGCCTTGAACCGGATCAGCCGCTCCCACGGGTCTTCCTTCAGAAAGCGCATGGCCACATCGAACGTGGCCCCGCCCCAGAACTCCGCCGAGAACAGGTCGGGCAGGAGCCGGCTGTAGGCGGGCGCGATGGCCAGCAGGTCGTAGGTCCGCACCCGGGTGGCCAGGAGGGACTGGTGCGCATCCCGGAAGGTGGTGTCGGTGACGAGCGTCCTCGTTTCATCGCGCATCCACTTCGCGAAGCCTTCCGGCCCCAGCTCTTCAAACTTCTGCAGGGAGCCCGGCCGCGCCGCCTCTCCGGGAAGATCCGGCGGCCGGGGGGCGCGGACGGTGATCGGCCGGGGGTGGTTTTTCACCTCCTCGTTTCCGTTCACGATCACGTCGCCGATGAAGCGCAGAATGTTGGTTGTCCTGTCGCGCGACTCCGGGAAATGAAACAGCTCCGGGGTTTCGTCCACGAACCGCGTGTTGTAGTCGCCGTCGATGAAACGGGGATGATGAATCAGGGTCTGCAAAAACCGCAGGTTCGTCTCGACCCCCCGGATGCGGAACTCCTGGAGCCCCCGGTTGATTCGCTCCACCGCCTCCCGGGGCGTGCGGCCCCAGGCGGTCATCTTCACGAGCAGGGAATCGTAAAATCGGGTGATCAGGGCGCCCGTGTAGGCCGTTCCCCCGTCGAGCCGGATTCCCGGGCCCGCCGGGCTGCGGTAGCCCGCGATGTGGCCGTAGTCGGGGATGAAGTTGTTTTCGGGATCTTCCGACGTAACGCGGCACTGAAGCGCGTAACCGTTGAGGCGAATGTCTTCCTGCGCGGGTATTCCGCTCGACTCGTCCCCGATTCGCCCGCCCGCTGCGATGCGGATCTGCGCCTTGACCAGGTCGATTCCCGTCACCTCTTCGGTCACGGTGTGCTCCACCTGAATCCGGGGATTCACCTCGATGAAATAAAACGCGCCCGAGTCGGCGTCCTGGAGGAACTCGACCGTACCCGCGTTTTCGTAATCGACGGCCCGGGCGAGGCGAAGGGCCGCCTCGCACAAATCCCCGCGCTGGCGGTCCGTGAGATAGGCCGCCGGAGCGCGCTCGACCACCTTCTGATGGCGCCGCTGGACGGTGCAGTCGCGCTCAAAGACGTGGACCACGTTTCCGTGGCTGTCACCCATGATCTGCACCTCGACGTGGCGCGCTTTCCGGACCAGTTTTTCGAGATACACCTCATCGTTGCCGAAAGCCGCCTCGGCCTCCCGGCGGGCCACCGCGACGTTCTCCATCAGGCCGCGCTCGTCCTCGATCACGCGCATCCCGCGGCCCCCGCCGCCCCAGCTCGCCTTCAGCATGACGGGGTAGCCGACCCCCTGCGCCAGTTTCTTCACTTTTGCATCACCGCGCGGCAACGGATCGGTGGCGGGCATGACCGGCACGCCGGCGGAGGCCGCCAGCGCGCGCGCCTGTACCTTGTTGCCCAGGCGGCGCATGATTTCGGGCGAGGGCCCGATGAAGGTCAGCCCCGCCAACGCGCATGCCTCGGCGAACTCCGGGTTTTCGGCCAGAAAGCCGTACCCGGGGTGAACGGCGTCCGCCCCGGTTTGGCTGGCGATTCGGATGATGTCCTCGATGTCCAGATAGGCATCGATGGGCTTGCGCCCCCGGCCGACGAGATGGGCCTCGTCCGCCTTGAAACGGTGAAGAGCCAGCCGGTCCTCTTCCGAATAGATGCCGATCGAGCGGATGCCGAGCTCGTTCGTCGCCCGGCAGACCCGGATGGCGATCTCGCTCCGGTTGGCCACGAGAATTTTGGAGAACTTTTTCAGTACCATAATGTTCCCTGGGGGATGGTTGAAATACAGGACGATCGAATCAACGGACATCAAATAAATAGCCTCTCGGGCCGGAAATGTCCATGACATCCCGGAACCGGGAGGATATGTACGAATCCCTTACAAATCCATCTGATGCAGGGGAAGACGTCTGGGGCCCCAGTCGCCCGGAGTCTCCTCAAACACGCCGGGGACCAAAATCCCGCAATTCCGGCAGCCGCCATCGGGGGCGAGTCCCCATCCTGTCATGTCATATCCCGCGCGGCCGATCACCTTCTCCCCGCATGAAGGGCAGTAGGTGCTCCCGCCCACCTCGTCGAGAACATTTCCCGTGTAGGCGAACCGGATGCCGTTCCTGAGAGCGATCTCGCGTGCCCGCCTCAGCGTGGAAGGCGGGGTGGGAGGTATGTCCATCATCTTCCAGGCGGGATGAAACGCGGTGAAGTGCATCGGAACGTCCACGCCGAGATTCGACGCCACCCAGGCGGTCATCTCCTCCAGTTCACGGTCGGAGTCGTTCTCGCCCGGAATGAGCAGGGTCGTGATCTCAACCCAAACCTTTGTCTCTTCCTTGAGATAAACGAGCGTTTCGAGAACCGGCTGAAGATGAGAGCCAGTGAGGGTGTGGTAGAAGCGCTCCGAGAACGCTTTCAGATCGACGTTCGCCGCGTCCATCCACCGGAAAAACTCCGCCCGTGGCTCCGGACAGACGTAGCCCGCCGTCACCGCCACGGATTTGATCCCCTCCTCCCGGCAGGCCTGCGCGGTGTCCACGGCGTACTCGTGAAAGACAACGGGGTCGTTGTAGGTATAGGCGACGCTCCGGCAGCCGAGGCGCTTCGCCGTTTTGGCGATCGCCTGGGGCGAGGCCTCCTGCATGAGCGTGTCCATCCTGCGCGACTTGCTGATGTCCCAGTTCTGGCAGAACTTGCAGGCGAGGTTGCAGCCCGCCGTCCCGAACGAAAGCACCGGCGTTCCGGGCAGGAAGTGGTTCAGGGGCTTTTTCTCGATGGGGTCTACGCAGAAGCCGCTTGAGCGCCCGTAGGTGTTCAGCATCAACCGGCCGCCCTCGCGCGAGCGGACGAAACACATCCCCCGCTGGCCGTCGCGAAGCCTGCAAAACCGGGGACAGAGGTCGCACTGGATTCGGCCGTCCTCCAGCCGGTGCCAGTAGCGCGCGGGAGCGCCGATGACAGCGTCAGACATCCATCTCTCCTCCGATCAAACGGCCATGATCGCCGGGGGACTTCCTGCCATGGCGACGCGGTAAGGCAAAAAAGAGAGCCAAACCCTATATTCAATATAAGTTTGGGGGAGGATCTTCGCATGACTCCCATAAAATCCCCGGCCGCCGCGGGAACTTTTTACCCGGCCGAAGCGGAAGCGTTGAGAAGAACAGTCCGGGGCTACCTGGATGCGGCGAACGGCAACTCCGTGAAAGCGCGGGCGATCATCGTCCCGCACGCGGGATACCGTTTTTCGGGCGCCGTGGCCGCCTCGGCCTACGCCCGCATCCGGGATCGGCGGAACGCCATTCACCGGGTTGTCCTTCTGGGGCCTTCCCACTATCTCCCTTTCAATGGTCTGGCGGTCAGCGGGGCCGAAGCGTTCGCCACCCCTCTGGGCGTTGTTCCCCTGGACGCGGGGGGCGTGGAGAAGGCCCTGTCCTTTCCTCAAGTCCATCTGCTGGACGAGGCTTTTTCGGACGAGCACGCCATCGAGGTCCACCTGCCCTTCCTGCAGGAGACGCTGGGCGAATTCTCGATGGTCCCCCTTCTGACGGGCGATGCGACGCTGGATGAAACGGCGGAGGTTATCGAAGCGCTATGGGAGGGCGGAACGCTCATCGTCGCCAGTTCGGATCTGAGCCACTTTCACCCCGAGGACGCGGCGCGGAAAATGGACTTCGCGACTTCTTGCGCCATCGAGAATTTTCTTCTCAAGGACATCGGCCCCGAGGAGGCCTGCGGGCACACCGCCGTCAAGGGGCTCCTGAAAGCGGCCAGGGAGCGCGGCCTGACGGTCCGGACCGTGGATTTGCGCAACTCGGGCGATACGGCGGGTCTTCCGGGGGAAGTGGTCGGCTACGGGGCCTTTCTTGTTTTCTGACGTTTTTTTTCGCGATGCGGTTTTGCTGAGAAGGCCTTCAGGCAGCGCGGGCGGCGAGGTGGTCGAGAAGACGGGCCGCGGCCTCGTTGGCGCTGGCGGCGCAGTCGGGGATGCCGACGCCGCGGTAGGCGCCCCCCGCGAGGGCGAGGCCGGGGATGCGGGCGATCTCTTCTTCCATCCGGCGGACGCGATCGAGGTGGCCGAGGCGGTACTGGACCATGGCGCCCTGGTAGCGCTGGAGGCGGGCGGCTTCGGGCGCGCCCCGGACGCCGAGAAGAGCGCTGAACTCTTCGAGAACTTTCTGGATGAGGTCATTGTCGGAAAGGCCGAAATGGAGGTGGGCGCCGCCGACGAAGGCGCGGAGGAGGACTTTTTCCTCGGGGGCGCGGCCGGCGAACTTGGTGCTGGAGAACGAGCAGGCCATGAGCGTCTTGCCCTCGACCGCGGGGACGACGAAGCCCATGCCGTCCAAGGGATGGGCGACCTGATCGCGACGGAAGGCGAAATTGATGGTCGCGACGGAGCCGTAGGGCGTATCTCCCAGAATTTCCGCGAGTTTGGGCGAAACTTCCCGCACCACCCCCCCCGCCGGGCCGGCGGGAAGCGCGATACAGACGCCATCGGCCGTAATCGGCCGCCTATTCTCGACCGCGACCTGCCACTGATCGCCCTCACGGCGCATCGAGACGGCGCGCGTGCCGGTCTGGAGCGAGGCGCCGGGAATCCGCCCGGCCAAGGCGTCGATCAGGGTCTCAAGACCCGTATCCAGCGTCATGAAGAGCCCATAGCGCGGGCCGCTGGCGCCGGCGCTCTGCTCGCGCCGGGCCATTTGGCGCATCCGCCCCCGGAGGCCGAGGATGACGCTCCGGTAGTCGCGCTCCATCTCGATAAACTGGGGCATGGTGGCTTCGAGGCTCAACTCTTCCGGATCGGCGGAATAGATGCCCGCGATCATGGGCTGCGCCATCCGCTCCAGCGCCTCGCGGCCCAGCCGCCTTTTCACAAAGCTGGCGAGCGTTTCGTCTCCACTCTCTTTCCGGCGCGGCAGTATCAGGTCCAGCCCCATGCGGAGCTTTCCGAGCGGGCTGAATATGGGCGTCGTCAAAAACGGAAGAAACGAGGACGGGGCCAGCAGATAAAACCCCTGGGGAACAGGAAGCAGACGGCCCTTTCGGAGAATGAAGCTGCGGCGGAAGTCCGGATTCGTTCCGACAAGCCGGCTTTCCAGGCCGAGTTCACGGCAAAGGGCCACGCCCTCGGGCTTGACGGAAAGAAAACAGTCCGGCCCCATCTCCATGAGGCAGTCCGCTTCCCGGACCGTCTGGATGGTTCCGCCCAGGCGGCCCGAGGCTTCAAGAAGGGAAACTTCGAGGGGGATGTTTCGCTCCCGCGCGTCTTCAATCAGGCGGTGGCAGGCGACGAGACCCGTAATGCCGCCGCCGAGGACGAGGGCGCGCCTTGGACGGCCGGTCAAGACTTTCCACCCGCCATGCGGTCTGAAACGAGGTCGTGAAGCATGGCGATAAACGAAGGGTGAGATCCCACAGTCCCTGCCCGGAAAAACCCCATTCCGCATTCCTCGGCCTTTTCCTTGGCCTCTACGTCCAGATCGAAAAGCACTTCCACGTGGTCGCAAATAAAACCGACCGGCACGAGGATGACATCCTTCGCCCCCTGCCCCGCCGCTTCTTCGATCACGTCGAGCACGTCTGGCTCAAGCCAGGTTCCGGGAGGAACGTCCGGGCTGCTTTGGTAGCCTATCCCGTATTTCTCTTTGCCGAGGAATTCCGCAACTCGGGCGGCGGTCCCCGCAAACTGTTCTTCATAGGGGGACACCTTCGCCATCGAAACCGGGATGGCGTGCGCGGAGAAGATAAGGCGTGCGCTCCGAAACTGTTCTTCCGTCATTCCCCCTGTGACTTGCCGAATGCGGCCGGCCGTCGCCTCGACGTAGCCTGGATGGTCGAACCACGGCGTCTCGATAAATTCCACCTCGGGCGCTTCACCTCCGAGCTCTTTCCGGGCGGATTCGACCTCGCTCCGGTAGGCTTCAAAACTCACCTTCGCCCGATGCGGCGCGAGGACGATGGCAAGGGTGCGGCGCAGTCCCCGGCGATGCATCTCGGCGAGGGATTCTTTCACAAAGGGGGTCCAGAAGCGGTAGCCCACGTAGACGGGCGCTTCTATCCCGCCGCTCTCAAGCACCATTTCGAGCGCGCCCGCCTGTTTTTGCGAAAAGAAACTGAACGGCGAGACACCACCGAAATGTTCGTAGTGGGCCGATACCTCGCGGATTCGGTCCGCACTGCTGGCCCGGCCTCCGACGACATTGTGCACAAAACAGAAAGCCTCACCGGGGCAATCGTCGAACTTTCGGCAACAACCCCGGGTTGGTCCGCCAAAACCGACCATCAACACTGAATCAAATTCAGAACTCATCCGCTGTTCGCTCTCCATTCATGAACCAGGTCCACCAGAAACTTCACGTTATCCACCGGCGTGGGCGGCAAGACCCCGTGCCCCAGATTGAAGATATGCCCGGGCCGCCCGTTCGCCTGACGCAGAATTTCTTCCGCCGTTTTTTTGATGAAACCGCGATCAGCAAGAAGGACGCAAGGGTCCATGTTCCCCTGCACATTCACCTTCCCGAGGCGATCCCAAGTCTCACCCAAGTTAACCCGCCAGTCGAGCCCGATGACATCACCTCCCGCGTCGCGCATGAAATCGAGCAGTGTGGTCGTACCCGTCCCGAAATGGAGGACGGGCACATCGCCCCCGACGCTCTCGATGAGGGAGCGGCTGTGCGGCAGGACGAAGTCGCGATAGTCGGCGGGGCTCAGACATCCTACCCAGCTATCAAAAATCTGAACAGCCTGGGCGCCTGCTTCGATCTGGCCTTTCAGGTATTTCGCAAGCGACCGGGTCAATACTTCCATCAACGCATGCCAGGCGCCTGGATCGCCGTACATCATCTTCTTGGTCTCGATGTAATTCCGGGAGCCGCCGCCTTCGATCATGTAGGAAGCCAGCGTAAACGGCGCGCCGCAGAAACCGATCAGGGGCGTTTCCGGCCTGAGCGACGCGCGCGTTTTCCGGACGGCGTCAAAGACGAACGTCATGCTCTCTTTTTCCGCCTCCTTCAGTTGATGGATGCCCGCGGCATCGCGCACCGGATTATGGAGGATGGGGCCGTCCCCCTTGGCATACTCCAGCGACATGCCCATGGGCACCAGGATGAGAAGGATATCGGAAAAGATAATGGCCGCGTCGGCGCCGATTCTCTCGGCCGCCGTGACAGTCACCTCCGCTGCGAGGTCGGAGTTTTTGCAAAGTTCGATAAACGGCGTCCGCTCCCGGACCTCGCGGTACTCCTGCATATAACGCCCGGCCTGCCGCATGAGCCAGATGGGCGTGTGGTCCACTGGCAGACCCCGGCAGGCCCGGAGAAACGGCGCATTTTCATCAGTATTCGGCATAAAATTGGGTCACCTCTTCATATTTCCAGCCAATGAGAAAACCGCCATCTCCCAAGCGCTTCGCCCTCAGTGTAATCGAAAGTAGAGAGGAAAATCACCCGGTATGCCCGGGTCGGCAAGGGCAATCAAAAGTCGAGCTGGGAGGGAATCGTTTTTCCCGTGCTCCAGTCCGCGATGGCCTGAACAACCCCTTTTTCAATGCCGAGGAAACCGTGTTCGCTCAGGGCGCCGCACGCCTGCGATTGCGGGGAATCCCCCCCCGAAACCGAGAGGAAATGCTTCCTGGGACTGTTGGCGAGTTTTCGGTAATTCGAAACAGCGGCACCATACTCCGTCACATGACATCCGTCAGAAAAATGATGGACAAAAAGCACGGGATATTGGATTTTTTCCAACGGGAAAAACACGATGTCATTCATGGTTGCCGTGAAAACAACGCCTTTGACGCTTGGATCCTTCATCGCCGTCGCCAGATGTCCGACGGAAAGCGTTCCCCGGCTCGTTCCGACGAGTAGGATATTTTCGAGTCCCTGCTTCGCGAGAAGGTCCACAATTCCGCTGACATCCTTCATATGCTTCTTGCTTTGCCTGAATTCGTCGCTCATGCCGCCGGAATAGTCGGACGGCGCGTCCACGATCACACCGGCGAAACCCGCGCGCGCGAACAGATAGGCGCTTCGGACCAGAAAATTCCGGCTGATGCGGTAGCCGCCCTTCCCCCGCTTCTGGATGGATTTCGCGCCTCCTCCCCCCGGGAACAGGAGGAGAGCCCCCTTGGGTTTGTTCTCGGGCGAACGATCAATATCTTCTGAACGATATTCGGCCGGGTGGACAATTCGGCGAGACGCCATCTTAGCGTGACACCGCCCGAAATCTGCTTTCCCTCCGGAACGTTTCTCGGGAACTCACTTCCCTTTGCCTCTTCTGGCAAACCGGACAAAGAGAAAAATGCGGCAAGCGTCACATAAAAACCATGCAGTAAAATTTTTCCCGTGAGTTCCATCCGTTTAAACCCGCAGACGCCCTAAAAAAAGAAAGCCCCAGCCGCTCGGGCCGGGGCTTTCCGGTGATCTGTGTGGACTTGCCTGGGAGAGAAACCCGGCTGCATCCTCAGGATCCTCGTCCTAGACGACAGTCACCTCGTCGCTACATTTATATTTCATATATTTGACCACCTCCTTTCTGACGTACCCCGGATTATCCCGAATCCGGATATGACAGTCAACAATAATGATTTCCACCAATTATCAAGGATTTTAGGCACATCGGTCCGGGCGAGGGACTGGGCAGATGGGCGGAGCCATGCTATAAATCCGCTCTCTGAGGCAGAAAAGGAAATCGGGGAAATTTGGGTTATACTCGGATTTTCTCCCCGTTTTGCCCAATATTTATATTATCCGGCGCCATGGCCAAGTGGTAAGGCAGAGGACTGCAAATCCTCGATCCCCGGTTCAAATCCGGGTGGCGCCTCCAGATACAAGACCGGGGGCCCTGGTTTGGGGCTCCCTTTTTTTGTTTGTTTGATATAATGAGGAAGGTGTAGAAGTCGGGATTTCAGTAACTTTTCTCTGGGGTTTCCAAAAAATATCGCCGAACCCGTGATTTGCCGCTTTGCCAAGGGAGATTGAATCAGCGGTGCGAAAAAAGACTGTCATCCTCATGATCTCGACCACATTTCTCTTGGCCGGGCTGAACGCGCCCGGATGGGCCGACGTGCAGGCCGACTTCAAGGAAGGAATGGCGGCCTACAAGAAAAAAGACTATGCGGAGGCATTTCGTTTGTGGCGCCCTCTCGCCGAGAAGGGTTTCGCCAAGGCGCAGTTCAATCTCGCCATCCTCTATATCATCGGCTCAGGCGCTCCCAAGGACCCCCGCAAGGCGATCGAATGGCTCCGCAAATCCGCCAACCAGAATCATACGGGCGCCCAGTACAACCTGGGCCTGATGTATTTAAACGGCGAAGGCATCAAGCAGAGCGACAAAGAAGCGGTGAAGTGGTTCCGCAAGGCGGCCGAAATGGGAGATCCGCTCGCCCAATACGGCCTGTCCGCGATGTACGTCTACGGAAAAGGCGTCCCGAAGGACTACGTGAAAGCACACCTGTGGAGCAATCTGGCTGCGCGGCGGGGCATCAAAGAGGCCGAAAAAGCCCGCGACGATATCGCCGGAAACATGACCCCCGAGCAGCTCATCAACGCACGACTTCTCGCGCGGTCATGGAAACCGAAAAAGCCGCCCCAGAAGAAAGAAACGAAAAAAGAATTCTGACCCCGACTCAAGGAACCCGGACGGGCGCTTCAGGCCCGCCGGATTTATCCGGAATCCACGGTTTGCGGCCAAGACGGACCCAGCCGGAAAAGGCGCGCTAATCCGGAATAACACGCTCTCGGCCTTGTTTTACGGAAAGCCGCCTGAATTTTCCTGCTTTATCGGAGCATTTCCGCAACATAAAAAGCCGCCACCGCCCAATAGGGAAGCCATTATTCCGATCTTGATGCTATGATCGAAGCGTTTTGATGCGCCACCGTTTTCCGAAACTTCTTTCGCCACCTCGACGACACGGAGAATTTTGATGGCGGCTCCTTCTCCCGGCGGCATTTCCGCTTTTTGCCGCTCCATCGTTTTCAAGATTTCCGCTTTTTGCCGCTCCATCGTTTTCAAGAACATCCTGCTGTTTTTGCTGATCCTCATCGTCGCGGTGCTTCCCCTTTCCCTCAGCTACTTCCAGGACATCCGGGATCTGGAGATTCAGAACCTCGCCTCGAGACTTGAGTTCTTCGCCGAGCGGGGCGCCTCCTACATCGATGTCGAGGGTGTCCACACCCTGAGACGGCCAGAGGACAAACGGACGCCCGAATATAAAAACCTGCTGAAAATCCTCAAAAAGATCGAAAAAGAATTTAACGTGGACAACGCCATCGTCATGCGCCGTCAGCCGAACGGAAAATATGTTTTTCTGGCCGCCGGGCACGACGGTTTCCAGATCGGCCAGGATGTGTTCATTCATAAAACCTTCCCCGCCACCTATAAAAGCACAGAAGATACCTGGCAGGCGGGTCAGATGATGCACAGCCAGCTCTTCGGCGGGCGCGTCGGCGATGAAGTTTTCGGCCAATTCCTTCAGATCAACACGCCCCTGAAACTGGGCGGCCGGGTCGTGGCCATCCTGATGCTGAACAAGTTCGCCAAGCCGGTGGCCGACGCCGTGCAGGAGAGGACCATCAAACTCGTCAGCCTGACGGTCGGCATCCTCGTCATTGGATTGGTCCTTTTCGGGGTCACCTCCTCGCGCATGCTGCGCCTCCTCAAAGATCTGACCGGCGCCGCCGACGAGGTCAGCCACGGCAATCTGGACGTCACCCTCCCCGAGCCCAAAAGCCAGGATGAGGTCGGCCGCCTGGTATTCAGCTTCAACCACATGATCGAGGGCCTGCGCCAGCGCGACTTCATCCGCGACACATTCGGCCGCTACATCAGCGAGGAAGTCGTCGACGAGCTGCTGACCTCCCCCGACGGGCTGAAGCTGGGAGGCGAGCTCAGAGAGATCACCCTTCTGGTGTCCGATCTCCGGGGCTTCACGTCCATGTCCTCGCGCATGGCGCCTCATGAAGTCATCGAAGTCATCAACGGCTATCTGGAACACATGATCGATATCATCGCCCGCTTCGGCGGGACGGTGGACGAATTTCAGGGGGACGGCATCCTCGCCTTTTTCGGAGCGCCCATCGAGGCGGAAGACGGCCCCGAACGTGCCGTCGCGTGCGCCATTGAGATGCAAAAAGCGATGGAGGCCGTCAACGCCGGGCAGCGCCGCCGGGGCCTTCCCGATCTCTTGATGGGGATCGGCATCAACACCGGAGAAGCGATCGTCGGGAACATCGGCTCGGAAAAGCGCACCAAATACGGCGCGATCGGCACCACCATCAACACCGCCTACCGAATCGAGTCCCACACGGTCGGGGCGCAGATACTCATCAGCCCTTCCACCCACAAGCACGTGGAAAACATCGTGCGCATACGGGGCACCCTCGACGCCAAATTCAAGGGGCTCGAGGAAGCTGTCACGGTTTACGACGTGTCGGGGATCGGAGGAAAATATGCCTGCGAGATGCCGGAAAAAGCGCCCGAGAATTTCACCGATCTCCAGCCTGCGCTTTCCGTGAACTTTTTCCCGCTGGAGGGAAAGACCGTTTCGGACAACGCCATCCCGGGCCAAATCCTCCGCCTGTCAGAGAGCTCCGCCGAGGCCATTGTGAACGCCAGCGTAGAACCGCTCTCTTCTCTCAAAATCCGCTTCGACGCTTCGGACGGTCAGAACCTTCCCGAGGCCTACGCCAAAATCATGAAGGTGGACTCGCCGGATGGCCTCTCCTCACCCTCGCGGGTGACGCTGACCTTCACTTCCCTCCCCGAAGACTGCAAAGCCTTCCTGGAACAACAACGGACCACCTCGCCGCAACCATAACCTCAGCGCCCGGCAACTCGGACTTGACTCTGTACCCGGCTACGTAGCGTATCTTTTCCATCAGCAAAGGTCTGGCCGCGTGCTTACTTCTGCACGCGCCGAACTGTCCTTGAAAATCATGATGGAGGCACAACGATGATATCTATGCGGAAAATCAGTGGCGTTGCATTTGTTTTTCTCACCGCCCTGATGACAGCCCCGCCAGCCGGTGCCCAGGAAATGAAAGGCATGAAATCGATGGGGCGCATGGAAGGCATGGCATCTCCTCCCAACGCACCAGTCGTGCCAGCCGTGACGGGATACAGTGAAGGAAAAACCATCCTGTTCATTCACACGGAAACATCGGACCGGAAGATCGCAAAGCTCCTGACCGACATGATGGGCGGCTCCCCGGTCCTGCTCGTTCCCTCACTCGCCAAAGCGCCGAAAGCGATGCTCGCGCGCGTTTACGTTTTTACCAACGGGGCAAAGCCGCGCGGCGCCATGGGGCCCCTCGGCTACCAGCCCGATGTTTTTGAGAATCCGCCGGGAAGTCCCGGCTATTCCCCCTTAAGAAAAATTGTGATGGTCACGTGGAAAAACGCCGCCTCTGCCCGCATTCTCAAATCCGCGGGCAAAGTCGAGGAAGCGGTAAAAACCGGTGAGATAAAAACCAGTGAGCCCGGAATCGTGGTGAATATGCCGATGCTGACCTGGCCGGGAGGAAAGCGCTAATAGCGGGTTCGCTTTTAGTGTGCTTTTCCTCTGCGGAATATCCCGTCATAGAAGGTAAAGAGCACGATCAGAACGAGTGCCGTGCCTATCGGCCGGGAGAGGACAAACCAGAGCGATTTGCCCTCGAAGGTGAGCAGCGCCCGGCGCAGGTTCTCGTCCGCCAGCGGCCCCAGAATCACCGCCAGCACCATCGGGGCCAGCGGGAAGCCGAACCGGTGGAGGACATAGCCGACGATGCCCGCGGCGAACATCACATAGACATCGAAATAATTGAGGTTGACGGCGAAAGCCCCGATGATGCAGAGGGGAATGATCAAAGGCATCAGCAGACTGCGGGGCAGGCTGAAGAGCTTCACGCAGGGCCTCACCAGCGCAATGGCCATCCCGTACATGAGGAAGTTCGCGACGATGAGACCAAAATAAATGAAGTAGATCAGGCCCGGATGCTCGATCTGGATGGTGGGGCCCACGACGACGTTTTTAAGCTCCAGCGCGGCCAGGATCGCGGCCGCCGCCGCGTTCCCCGGAATGCCGAGGGTCAGGGTGGGCAGCATCGAGCCCCCGATGTTGGCGTTGTTCGCCACCTCGGCGCAGACAATTCCCTCGTAGCTCCCCTTCCCCCATTTCGCGCGCTCCTCGGGGGAGGCGCGCCGCTTCCCCACGTCGTATGCGACGAAGGAGGCGACGTTCGCTCCCGCGCCCGGAATCGCCCCGATGATGGTGCCGAGCAGACCCGAGCGCACCGAGGAGCGGAGATACTTCCACAGCATGGAGAAAGGCGGCACCACGCGGCCCACCTCCTGGGGAATCACGTAGGGGTCCTTCTGGGGAAGAACGCGGAGGATCTCCGTCAGACCGAACAGTCCGATGAGGATCGGGATGTAGCCGATTCCGTCTTCCAGGATGAGGACACCGAATGTGAAGCGGGGGGCGCCGTGAATGAGATCGAGACCGACGAAAGCAATTAAGAGTCCGATCCAGCCCGAGATCCATCCTTTCAGCGGATGCTCGCCCGAGGACATCGAACCGCAAATGGCGATTCCCCACATGGCGAGGAGGAACATCTCCCAGGAGCGGAACTGGAGGGCGAGGGCAAGGATAACGGGAATAAAGGCGATCAGAATCAGGATGCCCACCCAGTTCCCCATGAACGAGGCGGCGATGGCCGTCCCGAGGGCGAGGCCGCCCTCGCCTTTCTTGGCGAGCGGGTGGCCCTCCATCATGGTGGGCACGGCGTCGGGCGTGCCCGGAATGTTGATCAGGACGGCCGAGATCGCGCCCCCGAAGACACTGCCCGTATAGACGCCGAGCATGAACATGATCGCGACCGACTGGCTCATTCCCGCCGAAAGGCCGATGAGCAGCGCCATGGCCATCGT
>CAMYJL010000012.1 GCA_947258645.1 uncultured Nitrospinota bacterium | reverse complement strand
CGTGGTTTCTGCAGAAACCATAAAATCAATTGTTTTCATCTTTCCCTCTCCTCATTGAACCTATAACCTCAGGCCAGCGCCGCCTCCACGAGGGCGGGGAGGATATCCCCTGTCTTCCCGCGCAGGACGGCGTGGGCTTTTCCGTCGAGGCGGGTCGGGCTTTCGTTCACAATGATGAGCCGGGCTCCCGAGAGCACCGCGCGCTCGGGCAGCGCGCCCGCCGGTCGGACGGCGAGCGATGAGCCCGCCACCAGGAACACCTCGGCCGACTCGGCCCCGGTCACCGCACGCTCCAGCCGCTCGGGGGCGATGTCCTCGCCAAAAAATACGGCATCCGGCTTCAGGAACCCGCCGCAATTTTCGCAAAGCGGAATTTCCTCTCCCCTCTCGACGCGTTCCTGTACCTCGGCCCGCGTGATGCGCTCTCCGCAGGCCGCACAGACACAGAAATGGCTCGTCCCGTGGATTTCGACAACCTCGTCCGGGTCGTGGCCCGCCTTCTGATGCAGGCCGTCCGTGTTCTGGGTGATCAGGAGCGAGAGCCGCCCCGACCCGGCCAGCCGCGAGAGGGCCGCGTGTCCCTTCGAGGGTTCGGCGCCCATCACGCGCGGATACCCCTCGCGGGACATGGCCCAGTAGCGGCGGCGCACCTCCTCCGAGCCGAGCCAGCGGCGGATGTCGAAATCCTTCGGATCGAAGCGGTCCCAGACGCCGCCCCGCGAGCGGAAGTCGGGAATGCCGCTTTCGGTGCTGATCCCCGCGCCAGTGAGGCACACCGTCACGGCGGAGGCCCGGAGCCAGTCCGCCGCCTGTGCTATCGAATCGGCCGGGAAACCGTTTGTCATCGCGGAAGTCCTTTTCAGTGCATCATCTTCCAAGTGCCATCAGGCGAATTTGGATGATATAATATGGACATTCTGCAGTCAGGAGCGAACCGCTATCGGTCCGGGCGGGGGGTTGCGTGCGGCCGGAGAGGAGTTCAGCACATGAGATCCGCCCTGCTCCAAGGCGCCGTCGCCTCTCTCGTCCTCCTGACAGGCTGCGCGGCATACTGGCCGGGAAACTCGGTGAACCCCGCCGCCGCCCGCCACCTTCAACAATCCATCCAGAAAGAATTCGACTACCTCGTGAAGAAGTTCGACAGCTACGACGGCAAGGGCGACGTGGAACTCTGCGCCCCCAAGAATTTCGCCGTGGCGCGGTTCGCCGTCTATCAGGCCGTCGAGGAGCGGAGAAACGCCGGGATGGCTCAGATGACCCGCTTCATCGGACGGGCGCACCGAATGCTCAACACAGCGGTGTCCCAGTACAAAAGCGGAAAATGCGTGGACCGTGACGGGGACGGCCTGACGGACCTCACCGAGATCCGCCGCTACAAAACGAATCCCGCCAGCGCCGATACCGATCGCGACGGCCTCACCGACGGCGCGGAAATCCGCCGCCACCGGACCGATCCGCTCCGGAGGGACACGGACGGCGACCTCCTGGACGACGGGGAAGAAGCGCTCTACCGGAGGTCGAGCCCTCTTCATCCCGACAGCGACGGGGACGGCTACACCGACGGAATCGAGGTGGCTCGGGGAACGGACCCGCGCAATCAGTGCTCCCATCCCGCCACCGGTCCCCGGAACCCCGGCCCCTGGACGAAGTGCAAGTCCCCCGCGCCGGACAAAAAAGCCGGGCGGAAGGTCCGTCAGCCCAACCCCCCGCCCGGCCAGAAAGCCATGTAGATTCCTACTCGTCGGTGACACAGCCTCCCCCCCGAGGCCGACGAGACGCACATCGCATATTTATACTTTGTGCCGCGCTTCGCCCGAAGGGGCGGCGCCTGCCACTTGGCCTGTGCATGTTGAATCCCCAATTCAAGCGGCCACAGGTGGAACAGACAACATCATGCGACTCCCACTTAAATAATTTTCAGTTTCACTTGGGTGGCCCTCTCCGGCCCGCTTAACGTGAATTTTGGATCAAAAAAATATTTTCTGCCGGGCCGAGGGGAGTATAATAATCGCTGGCAATTCAAATAGTTCCAGCAGTAAATGCAACCCGAATAATCGCTGGATAAGGACAGAGGGACACCATGTACGAGCGGATCAGAGCCCGGACTTACGAGATCGTCGAGGCGGCACTGGAGACGGATCACACGAGCCATGTCTTCGACCTGTTTATTCAGTTCATGATTTTCCTGAATCTCACCGCTTTCATCCTCGAGTCGGTCCAATCTCTCTCGGACGAGTATGGGGTCTTTTTTGCGGCGTTTGAGGCGTTTTCCGTCGCGATCTTTTCGGTCGAGTATTTCTTGCGCCTGTGGTCGTGTGTGACCGCCGAGGCCTACCGGGGGAGCATCCGGGGCAGGCTCCGGTACGCGGTCACCCCCTTCGCCGTGGTGGATTTGGTGGTGATTCTTCCCTTTTACATTATTCTACTGGTTCCGATGAGCGAGAGTCTGATCCGCGTCCTCCGCGTCATGCGCCTTTTGCGCGTGTTCCGGCTGGGCCGCTACTCGGAGTCCCTCCGCTCCATCGTGCACATCATCTGGGACAAGAAGGAGGAGTTGCTCATCACCACTGTCGTGGGGGGGATCCTCCTGGTGATCGCCTCCACCCTGGTCTTCCTGGTGGAAAATCCCATCCAGCCCAAGGCGTTCTCGAGTATCCCGGCCTCCATGTGGTGGGGTGTGGCCACCCTGACCACGGTCGGCTACGGGGACGTCTATCCGGTGACCCCGCTGGGGAAGGTCATGGGAGGCGCCATCGCCCTCATCGGCGTGGGGATGTTCGCCCTGCCGACCGCCATTCTGGGCTCGAGCTTCGTCGAGGAGATGCAGCGCAGAAGGCGCAGGCCCGGCGCCTTCACCTGCCCCCACTGCGGCAAGGAGATCGAGCGAAGAGGGTGAGGGATTTGGGGGAGAGGGGTTCGCAGTAGACTCCTCCTCCTCCATACTCCTACCCAAGATTCCAAGCCTTCCGACGGACTACTCGTCGGTGACGCAGCCCTCCGAGGCCGACGAGACGCACATCGCATATTTATACAGCGTGCCGCGCTTCGCCCGAAGGGGCGGCGCCTGCCACCTGGCCCGCCGGGCGGCGATCTCATCCTCCGGGAGAGCCGCGTCCAGGGTGTGGCCCACCGCGTCAATCGTGATCGTGTCGCCGTCCTCGATGAGCGCGAGCAGCCCGCCGGTCTGCGCCTCGGGCGTGACGTGCCCGACGACGAAGCCGTGCGTTCCGCCCGAGAAGCGCCCGTCCGTGATGAGCGCCACATCGCTCCCGAGCCCCGCACCCATGATCGCCGACGACACCGTGAGCATTTCGCGCATGCCGGGCCCGCCCTTGGGCCCCTCGTAGCGAATGACGATGACATCGCCCTTCTGAATCCGGTTCTCCTCCAGCCCCTTCAGGGTGTCTTCCTCGGAGTCGAACACCCGGGCCGGGCCCTCGAAGCGCTCGCCCTCCTTGCCGGTGATCTTCGCCACCGCCCCCTCGGGCGAGAGATTGCCGTAGAGAATCTGAAGATGCCCGGTCTTCTTGATGGGGTTCGAGATCGGGTAGATGACCTTCTGACCTTCTTTCAGGCCGGGGACGTTCTCCAGATTCTCGGCGAGCGTCTTGCCCGTCACCGTCAGGCAGTCGCCGTGCAGGAACCCCTCTTCCAGCAGGAGTTTTTGCACCGCCGGAACGCCGCCCACATCGTGCAGGTCTTCCATCACGAACTGCCCGCTGGGCTTGAGGTCCGCGAAATAAGGCGTCTTGTCGCTGATGCGCTGAAAGTCGTCGAGCGTAAACGCCACCCCGATCGCCTTCGCCATGGCGATGTAGTGCATGACGGCGTTGGTCGAGCCGCCGAGCGCCATCACGATCGTGATGGCGTTCTCGAAGGCTTTTTTCGTCATGATGTCGGAAGGCTTGATGTCGTTTTCGAGCAGGTTGTAGATGGCCTCGCCGACGCTCAGGCACTCGTCGCGCTTGTCCTTACTCATCGCCGGGTTGGACGAGCTGTAGGGCAGGCTCATCCCCAGGGTTTCGATGGAAGACGACATCGTGTTCGCCGTGTACATCCCGCCGCATGCGCCGCCGCTCGGGCAGGCGTGACGGATGACCTTCCGGAAGCGCTCTTCCTCGATTTTCCCGCTGAAAAGCTCCCCGTAGGCCTGAAAGGCGGAGACGATGTCGAGCTTGTCGCCGTTCAGGAAGCCCGGGCTGATCGTACCGCCGTAGACCATGAGGCTCGGGCGGTTGAGCCGCGCCATGGCGATGAGCGAGCCCGGCATGTTCTTGTCGCAGCCGGGGATCGTGACGAGCGCGTCGTACCACTGGGCGCTGACGACGGTTTCGATCGAATCCGCGATGATCTCTCTCGACTGAAGCGAATATTTCATCCCCTCGGTGCCCATCGAGATGCCGTCGCTGACGCCGATGGTGTTGAAGATCAGGCCCACCATCTTCTTGCCTTCGTTGACGCTTTGCTTGACGAGCTGGGCCAGGTCGTACAAGTGGAAGTTGCACGAGTTCCCTTCCCACCACATGCTGGCGATGCCGACCTGGGGATTTTTCATGTCCACCTCGTCCAGCCCCGCGCCGTATAACATGGCCTGCGAAGCCGCCTGCGAGGGAGGCTGTGTCACCCGCTGGCTGAATTTGTTCAAATCCGTTTTCTGCTCCGCCATCTCGAATTACCTCCCGACAGAAAAATCCGGCCGCACCTGCCCTTTCGGGCAAGGGGTGCATCCTGAGAAAAAAGTGAATTCAAGGAGAAAATAAAATACCCGGCGGCTTCCACGCCGCCGCCCTACTTACGCTTTTCGATGAACTCCTGGAACACGGGGGCGAGCGGCGAACGGGACCAGTCGTAACCGGATTTCTCCATCGCCTGCGAAGCCTCGGCAGAGGTCCAGCTGTTTTCTTCCGAAAGATGAATTAGCGAGCAAAGCCCGGCCCGCCCAGCGCCTTTTCAGTAAACGAAAGCCGAACCGTCCGCATTCGCGTTCCGGAGCGCGCCGGTCACTTCGGCCACGGCCTCATCCGTAAAATTCTGGGAGGATATCGGTACGTGGAGGTACATGAGGCCGGCGGCCTCGGCTTCTGCCTCTGCCCGGTCGAGCGGGAGCTCGGGCTGATCCTCTTCGGGCAGCCGCAGGTTGACGATTGTCTTGACCCCCTTGGCAGCCAGATTTTTCAGGTCTTCCGGTGTCGGCTGGGTGCCGAAGAAGACACCCTTCGACGCGTCGTAAATATCCATCACCACTCCCTCATGCAAAGAGTCAGTAGAAAGCTCCGAATGGGCGCCGAAGATCAGCGGCCGCTAGCCCCGCTGGATAATCTCCCGGTAGCGGACCAGCTGCCGGGCGTGCTCTTCGTCCCCCTCCCGGTGATAAATGCCAATCAGGTTGTTGATCATGCGCTCAACGATACGGGCGTCGGGCGTTTCCTTCAAGAACCGGATATCGAAATGATACCCCAGTTCGCGAACCATATCCTCACACTCTGCAACCGTGACGATCTTCCCGCCCGCGAATGGATCTAGATAAATCGGTGCGTCCGGCATCTCGTATTTCACGATAAAATGGCCCGGCATCCCGATCCCCCGGAAGGGCAAACCCACGCGCCGCCCGAGAAGAATGTAAACCGCCGCCAGCGTGATCGGGATTCCGACCCGCCGGTCGATCACCCGGTTGAAATAGCTGTTTTCCGGGTTGTAATAGTCTTCGCGGTTGCCAGCGAAACCCAGGTCTTCATGAAGAAAATCGGCCGTCCGCCGGACGATCTCCTCGCCGCCCTCCAGGCCCTCGACCCGCCCTTTCAGCTCCTCGGCCATCTGATCCATCTCGGCCAGGCAGCGGCTCATGTCCTCCAGCGGATAGCCGAACGAGGCGAGAAGGAAAATCCCCTCTTCCAGATGGGGTTCGCCGGAAGGGGGTACGGCCCAGTCCGAAAAAGCCCGCTCAAGCCTCTGATGATGAAAATCCTCCAGCGCGCGCGGGAGGGAGATCCGGCCGGGCGGAGCCCCCACCAGCCGATCGAAAAGACGTTCCCGATCCGCGTCGGACATGGAGGAAATCTGGCGATCAAGAAGCCCCGAAACGGCAGCCTGATCATCTTCCAGCAAGGTGCAAAGCGCGGCAATCTGTGATTCGCTCAACTCCACGGGCAGGCTCCTGTCGGTTACGGTCCACATGGCGTTCATCTCCGAAAAAACGCCCAACCCCCCTATGCTATTCGCCACGGCAAAAATGCTCAAATATTAATTTGAGGGGGCATTTCAGCCCCCGCAGGGGCGCCCAGAACTGCCTCGACCGCCTGCCGCCCGCTTCGGACCGCCCCCTCACAGGTCGCCGGGAGACCCGTCGCCGTCCAGTCTCCCGCCAGGATCAGCCCCGGAACGGGCGTTTCGGCCGGAGGGCGAAAGGCTTGCTCATCCGCCCCGTTCGCCCAGGTCGCCGCCTTCTCGCGGACGGCCACGGCCCGCCGGATGACGGCCCCGGGAAGGAGCCGGGAGGCCGTCTCCCGCGCGCTCGTCACAATCTCCCCCCTCGGCGCGGCGGCGACCGAATCCACCCCGCCAGCCAGCAGCGCAATCGGCTCGTCCGCCGATTCGCGGTGATTTCCCGGCCGAAAAAGCCATTGCCAGGGCTCATCTACCAGGGCCTCAAATAAAGGCCCCGCCGAGGGCCGCTTCAGCCATAAATACGCGCTGGCGATGGGGCCCGGCTTTAGTCGCCCGAAATCGCGCCACGGGGCTTCCTCGCGGATATCCCCGGGGAGCAGCGTGAGCAGCGCGGGCGGCGGAACCGCCGTGATCACGGCCGAAGCCTCCAGGAACTCCCCTCCCGCAAGAACCACGCCCCGGACCTCCCCGCCCTCGATCCGGATTTGCCGGACGGGCGTCTTCATCCGCACCTCGCCGCCCAACCTACGTATGTGTTCGGCAGCTCGCTCCGCCCAGAACGCCCGCATGGGAAGCCCGGGCGATCCGAGCGTCGCGCCTCCGGGCCCGGCACCGAACGCCTCCGCGATCACCCGCCGGAACAGCACCCCGCTCCCCGCTTCCATCGGCAGATTGAGAACGGCTCTCGAAAACGGCTCCCAGAACCAGGCGCGGCTGGCTTCTCCCTGCCCGAGGCGGTCGAGCATTCGCCCGACTGTTTCCTCCTCGCTACCGGCGCCTTCCCGCTCCGAAGCGGCCCGGAGAAGACCCCGCAAGATTTCGAGCCTCGCCCGAAGGCCCGGCCCGCGCCATCTGAAAAGGGCAAGAACCCCGCCCAGCGATCCGCCGCGCGCAGGAAAGCGCAATCGCTCCGTTCGGACACCTTTCGCTGAGGGATCACGAAGTCGGAACGTGAGATCAAGCGAGGAAGCGAAATGGAGGGACGCAGCGGCGCCGATCCGCTCAAGGAAATCCCGGAGCGCGGGATTCGCCTTCATAAAGAGGTGGGGCCCCCAGTCCAGCTCCAACCCCGAGCGGGCCTCCTGAAAACTTCTGGCGCGCCCGCCGGCCAGTCGCCCCGCCTCGAGCAGACACACCCGCCGCCCCGCCTCGGCCAGGAAAAAAGCCGCCGACATCCCGGCAAAACCTGCACCGACGACGATGATGGGTGCGCCGGGCTGATTGGTTTTTTGATTCACGTGGAGAGCAGACAGAGGAAGACTTCGCGGAGTTTCGCCCTCTTCGACAGGGAAGGACTCCAGCCCGACGCGGGAAAATCCGCCTTGATCATTTTTTCCAGCATCCGGCGGTAGATACGGCCCATAAGCCGGGCCGGAAACAACTTGCGGTTGTTCAATCGGGGAAGCAGGGCATCTGCCTCTTCAAAAAAGGCCACCGCCCGCCGCGCCTCGAAACGAAGGAGTTCGACCAGGCATTTGCTGTGTCCCCCGAGGAGAATTTCCTCCTCCGTCACCCCGAACCGATCCAGGTCTTCGAGCGGAATGTAAATTCGACCCTCTTCGGCGTCCGCCCGGAAATCGCGCAGAATGTTCGTCAACTGGAGCGCCAGACCGAGGAAGCGGGCATATTCGTCACCCGCAGGCGAGTTCTCGCCGAAAACTTTCATACAGGTCAGGCCAACGGCCGAAGCGACCTTGTGGCAATAGCCCCGAAGATCCTCGAAGGTGCTGTACCGTTTCCGGTCCAGATCCATCACCACACCCTCGCAGACCTCGTACAGGTCGGCGCGGGAGACGCCGAAGACAGACATCGCCTCGGCCAGCTCCCGGAGGATCGGGTGAAGATGCTCTTCCTCACCCAGCCGGCGAATCGCTTTTCTCCACAACCGCAGTCTCACGCGTTTTTGTTTTTTTTCGGCCGGACCGTCGGCGATATCGTCCACCACACGGCAATAGGCGTATATCGCCGAGAGGCCACGCCGCTTGACTGAAGGCAAGAACCGGATCGCCGGATAAAAATTCGACCGGCTCGAGCGCACCAGCCACCGGCAATAATTCGCGTCCGCCTCGGCGTCCACCTCGGGACCCACCATTCGTTCGAGCCGCCGCATCGGATAGAGCGTGGCAAGAAAGCAGGCGGCCTTGTCGCGCCTGCGGAGGCGCGGGGAGCCTCTCAGGACGTCGTAATTCACCCGCTCAATCGATTCCAGCGCGGCGAGCCCCCCCCGGAAAATGGCGCGGAGCTCTCTGCCGAGCTTACCGCCCGTTCGACGGAGCAAAGGCAAACCCGCCTCGAACATGCTGCGCGTCCGGCGGATCTGAAACTCCATCAGTGCCCGGAGTTCCGGCGAAGCGGTTTTTCCGGACAGCCCATCTTCCGACACGCCGAAAGACCGAAGCTCATCCTGGGGCAGATACACCCTCCCCACGCGGTTGTCGGCCTTCACATCCTGCCAATGGTTGGCGAGTTGAAGCGCGGAGCAGATGGCGTCCGAGGAACGGAACGCCTCTTCATTCCATACGCCGTGGAGCATGAGCACAAGGCGCCCGACCGGGTTGGCCGACAGCCGGCAATATTCGAGCAGGGAGGCAAAATCGGGATACCGCTTGACCGTGACATCCTGCCGGAAGGCAGCGATCAGGTCGCGGAACGGACGGGTCGAAAGGCCATGAGCGCGGATGGTATGCGCCAGCGCGGTAAACACGGGGCCTTCCCCCACCCCCCTGGCCGCCAGCTCGAGACGCCGCTCCCAGTCATCGAGCCGCGCGATGCGCTCTTTATCTGTGACGGGAACGCCCGGGAGAAACTGTTCGTCCGCGAAATCATCGGCGCACCGGGCGAAGGCGTAGACGGCGGCCACATGAGGACGCACTTCCCGGGGAAGCAGCCGGGAGGCGACGGGGAAATTCTCGTAGTGGGCGGCGGCCATTCGGACGCATTCCTCGTAGGCCGCATTCACATCCGGCGGGAGGGGGTTCTCCTCGGAAGCGGCTTCTCCTCCTGCCAGGCCGCCCTCGCGCAGCGTTTCAATCAGGGGCGCGTCGGCGGGAAGGAAATCGAAATCGTCCAGCTGGCTGGGAAATACCCATTCATGGCTGTCGACACCGGCGTTCTTCGTCTCACCGCCCTGAAACCAGCATTCATAGAAGCGGAGGTACACCTTGCGTTTCGGGTAGTCGTGCTTTGTCTCCCAGCGAAGGGGGCCAACCTCGACATTGATGTCGAGTTCTTCCCGGATTTCGCGTGCGAGCGCATTCTCGGGCGATTCCCCGATCTCGATCTTACCGCCAGGAAATTCCCACAGGCCGGAATGAAAACCTCCCTCCGGGCGCTTGCAGATGAGCAGCCGCCCTTCCCGCCGGATAATACCGGCGACGACTTCAATCCGCGGCGAAGATCCGCTGATCATGGCCTCTCTCTACCTGAGCGGGGCAAAACGGGTGACAAAAAAACCCGGCTCGGCCGCCTCAAACGCATCCTTGAGCTCCTCGGCGCTCTCAAAGCGTTCCCCGGGAACGGTGACGCCCGGAAAGCGTATTTCCAAGTACTCGGCGCGAAACGGCCAGGGCGTTATCTCCAGAAGATTGTCATCCGTAAATCGGATTTTCAGTCCGCACCTCATCAGGTGATGCGCCTGGCTTTCGGGCGGAATCACCTCGGGGGCCCGGCAAGCAAATAGAGACAGCGTATCGCACGTCCGGAGCAAGAGCACCGCGTTCTCACTCGTCGCCGCCTCCGGCGGCGAGAGCCGAGCGAGCAGCGATTGCCGGCGCATTTCTTCTTCCCCCACAAAATTCCTCAGACGCTCCAGCTCGCCGGGCGGCGCGCCGCGAATCCCCGAGCCTGCGAGGGCGCCAAAGTGCGCGCTGACCAGGTACCCCGAAAGCGGGTGGAAGGATTCGCAGGTGGAAATGCTCTTCGTCCAAATCTCCGTGGCCTCTTCCGCCGTCGCACCGAAAAAGCTGCGGGGGAGTTTTGTCAGCGGATCGAAACCGGGCGACTCGTCCGGATGGCACCAGCCGACATCGTGATTGTCCACCGCGAAGAAGACGGCGTCTTTCACGGCCGCAGATGGCGGCGGGATGATTTCATCGCCCGTCCAGTTCCGGGCCATCGTACCAGCGGCGCGCGCGTGGTCGTGCTGTGCGATCAGGCGGACACCCTTTTCCACTGGCCGGACAATCATCGCGCTGCCTCACATTTCATCTGTTCGGCTCCGACAAATGTAGCAGGCTCCCGGGAAGGGGGGCAAGATGGGGGATAAACGCCCGAAAAGCCCATGATATCAGCCTCCGGGCAGGGACGCACCGGAGCGGACCGGAAAAGCCACCGGTAGATAGGATACCCTGATTTGACCCGGCCTTCGCCCTCATCTGAAAATGCGCTCCCACGGAAGAATATATTCTTCGACCGGGAGAATTCCCATCCGGGGTGGTATTATCCCGGCGCCGGCGCCGGATGACCCGGCACGCCCGGCCAACCTGAATTGTAGAAAAAAGCGTTTTGAAAGGGAACTTTCTTGAACACTCAACCCCGTTCCGTGGGCCTGACAGAAACGAAATACCTCAAGCTGCCCGAACCGTTCCGAACCGAGTCCCGCGCCCTTCTCTCCGAAGTGACGGTCGCTTACGAGACGTACGGCCAGCTCAACGCCGAAAAAGACAACGGCATCCTCATCATCCATGCCCTGACCGGCGACGCCCACGCGGCTGGCTATCACAACGAGGCCGACACCCGGCCCGGCTGGTGGGATCCCATGATCGGCCCCGGCAAGCCCCTCGACACCGAAAAATATTTCATCGTCTGCACGAACAACCTCGGCGGCTGCGCCGGAACGACGGGCCCGGCCTCGATCGATCCCGAAACCGGCCGGCCCTACGGAACGAGCTTCCCCATCGTGACCGTCGAGGACACGGTGCGTCTGCAAAAACTCGTCCTCGACGCGCTCGGCGTCAAGCGCCTGCGCACCGTCATCGGCGGCTCGATGGCGGGGATGCAAACCCTCGAATGGGGGCTTCGCTATGGCGATTTCTGCGATTCCGTCATTCCCGTCGCCGGCGCCGCCCGGCTCACCCCGATGGGGATCGCGTGGGACAAGATCGGGCGCACCGCCATCATGGCCGACGCGGCATGGAACAAGGGGGGCTACGAGGATGGCCAGGGCCCCCGCCTCGGCCTCAGCGTCGCCCGCATGATCGCCCACATCACCTATCTGAGCGGCCCCATCATGTGGGAAAAATTCGGCCGCCGCGTCCGCGACAAGGGCCGCATGCTCAAGGACATCGAAGCGCGCTTCGAGGTAGAGAGCTATCTCGACCATCAGGGCGGAAAGTTCGTCGACCGGTTCGACGCGAACAGCTACCTCTACCTTTCGCGGATGATGGACCTCTACGACGCCTCACGAGGGTATCCTTCTCTCGAAGCCGCCCTCGAGCGTCTGAACACCAGGTGCCTGCTCGTCTGCTTCATCTCGGACTGGCTCTATCCGCCCCATTGCAGCATCGAGATCGCCGAAGCCCTCCAGAAGATCGGGCGCGAGGTGGAGCTTCACAACATCGAGTCCACCTACGGGCACGACGCCTTCCTCGTCCAGTACGACCAGCTCACGCGCGTCGTGGGCAGCTTCCTCAAGCGCCTCGAGGCGAACGGGTCGGTCGGGGTTGGCGCCATGCCCATCCCCCGTGCGGCGCGGCGCTTCGTCTTCACCTTTCCGGCCGGCGAGGTCAAAAAACCCGTCCTCTGGGAGCTCGGCCAGAAGTTTCCCTTCACCATCAACATCATCCGCGGGGACGTGAGCAGCGACTCGGGCTGGCAGGTCTGCGAATTCGAAGGCGATCCGGACGATATCGCCCGGGCCGTCGCCCATCTCCGGAGCCGGGGCATCTGGGCCGACGTCGGCGGGCTGGCCCCCATCGACCACGACCGCGCCGAAGTGGTATAAAAGAACCAACAGGATCGCCCGCCCCGCGCGGGCGATTTTTACGGAACGAACTTCAAAAATCCGGGCACGCCCCCGGAATCCAGTGGAGGCACTCAATGAGCGAGCTGAACGAACCCATCGTCGTCATCAAGTATTCCGACTTCACCTGACCCTACTGCTACGTCGCCACCGTGGGTGGCACCCCCGAAATCGAGAAAGACCCCGACGTCAAGGTCGAGTGGGTGAGCTGGGAGGGCCGCCCCCCGGGGCAGGACTTCGCCGGCTACTCCCCCGATCAGAAACAGGAAAACTACGAAACCAACCACAAGCCCCTCGCCGACAAATACGGCGTGCCCATCAATCTCGCGGGCGGCAACTACCGGACGACAAACGCCCACCTCGCCACCTACTACGCCCGGGACAACGGCAAGCTCATCGAGTTCCGCGATCGCGTCTACAAGGCGCGCTGGGAAGAAGACCTCGACCTCGAGAGCCCCGACATACTCGCCCGCCTCGGCGAGGAAGTGGGCCTTGACGGCAGGGGGATCAGACAGGTCATCGCCGACAAGCGCTACCTCCCCATCCTCCACAGCCAGCGCGCACAGGGGAAGAGCCTGGGCATCTTCGGCATCCCCTCCTTCGTCGTCCAGGGAAAAATCTTCTGGGGCAAGGACGTCATCGACGACGTGAAAGCCGAAGTCGCCCGCCTCAAGAAAGAAAAAATCGCCGAGCAGGAGAAGAAAGACCTGGCTTCCGGCAAAATCTAAAAACTAAAAGGGCCCTCCGAACGAAAGCCGGAGGGCTCTTTTTATTATCCGGAATCAACCAACATCAAGCGCGGCGGTTTTATTTTTCGGGGAGGAGTACGACGGCCTCAATCTCGAAGATGTCGCCCTCGTTGAGCGCGGAGACCTCGACGATGGTGCGCGTGGGGAGGTCTGCGCCGAAGTATTCCTCGTAGAGCGCGTTGACGGCGGGGCGGTGGGCCTTCATGTCGGTGACGTAGACGGTGGTCGAGAGGAAGGTGCGCATCGATCCGCCCGCGGCCTCGGCGATGGCTTTGAGATTTTCGAGCGCCCGGCGCGCGCGGGCTTCGATGGCGGGCCCGGTCAGCTCGCCCGTCGCGGGGGCGACCCCGCGCGGGCCGGCGAGGAAGAGGAGGTTCCCGGCGCGGCGGGCCTGGGCGAAGGGGCCCGGCGGCGCGGGGGCCTCGCCGGTCTGGATGGTTTCGGGGGCGCTCAAGTCGAATCCAGCAAAAGGGGGAGAATGGGGACGCCGGGCCTACTTTTTCTTCTTGCCCTGAAGCTCGGCCGGAAAGGCGAGCTTGAGCCATTGCTGGGTCATCATGGTGGCCGCGTTCTCGTCCCGGCCCGGGATGAAGGCGATCGGCGCTTTCGGCCGGCTGCCGTCCTTTCCCTTCATGTAAACGTCCACCCCGAAGCCGTACAGATCGTGCTCGCGCGGCTCCAGCTCGTATTTCACGTCGTTGTGGCTCACTTCCGGCATGTCTTTCAACCCTCTTGAGGCGATGGCGCGAATCGGTTCTTTCCCTGCCCAGCTTCAGCGACCGGCATCATAGCGAATTCCCCGCCGATCGGGAACCCCGCCGCCCGATGGCCGTATTTGCCCCCCCGGCCCATTTTCTTGACCCCGAGAGAGGGCTATGATAAAGCCACGGCATGGGCCGTTAGCTCAGCGGCAGAGCGCTGCCTTCACACGGCAGAAGTCACTGGTTCAAATCCAGTACGGCCCACCATCGATACTTCCAGGATTGGCTTCACACCACTCCTTTCTGAATTGTCCCCTTACCTCGGCGGCCGATTCGCACAGCCCGGCGGTGGAGCCCGCCGCCTGGCCGCTGAAACCTTCTCGGCCTGTGTTATGTTCGTGGAATCTCAGGGGAAGGACAACTGGACCTGAATTTGAGAAGCGGGAATTGTCGCCGCATCATTCGGGACCCGAAAATTGACCCGCTTTACTGAACAGGAGGCATTGTAGTGCCCATATATATGGACCTTCATGAAATCCCGGGAGCAAACAATAACGACTTGGCGGAGGCCCACAAGAAAGACCTCGCGATCCAGAATGATTTCGGCGTCAAGATGCTCACTTACTGGTACGACGCGGAGCGAGAGACGGCCTTTTGTCTGGTTGACGCCCCGAACGAGGATTCGATCCGCGAACTTCACCACCATGCACACGGGAACATCCCGCATCAAATTATTCCGGTTGACATCATGGCCGTCCGATCTTTCCTAGGCCGCATATCCGACCCCCTGCCCGATGATTTCGGACATGTCGGGGCGGGCGATCCGGAGATCGACACCGCTTTTCGAATCGTCATGTTCACCGACCTCAAGGATTCAACTGCGATGACCTCCAAGGTGGGGGACGACAAGGCGATGAAACTGCTGGAGGTTCACAATCGGCTTATTCGAGATTCTTTGCGCGAGCACGGCGGCAGCGAAGTGAAACACACCGGGGACGGCATCATGGCCTCATTCGCTTCATCCGATGAGGGCGTATCGAGTGCGATCACCATCCAGCAAGCATTTGCCGCCCGCAACATCGAGCAACCGGACGAGAGCATGTACGTTCGGATCGGGCTTCACGGCGGCGAGCCCATTGAGCGGGGCGGCGATCTGTTTGGTTCGACGATCCAGATGGCGGCCCGCCTCTGCGCGAAATGCGAACCCGAGCAGATTTTGATCTCCTCTATCGTCCGGGATACATGCGGGAGGAACGGCCTTCGATTCGTGAATGCGGGCCGGGTAGAAGTCAAGGGATTCGACGCTCCCGTCGAGGCGCACACGGTCAGCTGGGGAAACACGCTTTAAAACAGAATCAAATTAAAGTCTCCCCTCAAAAAAAGCTGCCTCCCCGTGTCTGACAGGGAGGCCGCTTTTTTGCGTGGATGTGGGTGAGACTAGAAAACTCTGGGCCCGCCGCCACGGGATCAGGCCAAATCCCATCCCCTCACCTGTTCCAGGCGCTCTTTTCTTGCTCTCCTGCAATCCCTTCTATTGTCCGGGCTGGCCTTCGCCCCCCCCTTTTGGCCCGGGGCTTCTTTCAGAATTTGAATGTGTCAAAAAGGCCGTTGGATATTACATTCCATCATACGGAACCCCTCCGATCCGAGGTTTCTGCCCGCCTACACAAATACTTATCCGCTCGAAGAGATGCGCTCACGGGCATTTAGACACGTTGTCATGATGTCGGCGAACGATACAGGGGCGCAATTGCCGCGTTTCTCGCTTCGGTCATGGTTCGGGAAGTCTTGGACTTTCCACCTCCCGGTTCGAGGGCTGTGTTCTTAGATACCACCTTGGGCGGAGGGGGACACGGTCTTTCGATTCTTGAGGCGATTCAGCCATCGGGTGTGCTGATCGGCTGTGGCCGGGGCGGACGCGCGGTTGAAATTTCAAAACCAATAAACCGCCTCCCCGGGTCTGCCAGGGAGGCGGTTTTTTTGCATGGATGCGGGTGAGACTAGAAGCCCCTGGGTCCGCCGCCCCGAGGGCCGAAGCCGCCACGGGGGCCGCCGCCATGATGGCCGAAGCCACCGCCGGGCCCGAAGCCGCCGCCGTGATGGCCGCGGCCGCCATGATGACCGAAGCCGCCACCGGGCCCGAAGCCGCCGCGAAAGCCGGACGCCGTGAGCGAGCTTATTTTCTTTCGCTGCTCGGGCGTGAGGACGGCGTGCACTTTCACCCGGGTGTCGACCCCCTGGCGCATGGCCTGTGTCCTGAGATTCGAAATCACCTGAATCTTCTTGTCCACGGCGGCGCGGTCGATTTTTTCCTGATGCATGAGCTCGCGCATCTCGATGCGGGCAACGCGAATCTCGGCCCGCGTCTTGATCATCTTCTTGCGCGTTTCGGTGCGGATGTCCTCGATCTTGACCACCTGCTCGTCGGTGAGGCCGAGGGCTTCCTTCATCACGCCCAGATGGCGCATGGGGCCCCAGCCGCCGCCGCGCGCGCCGCGGGCGAAGTCCGCCCGCATGCCGTATCTTTGAAACCCTCTCCCGTACGACTCTCCCTCGTCCGCGAAGGCGGACCCGGCGGCCAGCCCTGCGGCGAGGACGGGTGTCAGCGCAAGCAGTGTCCATTTTCCGGTCGTTTTCATTTAGAAATCTCCTTTCGTTCCCCATTTTGGCGGTCCTGAATTTTGTTACGAAAATTCCGGAATCACTGCCTATTTGGACGCTGCCGGGTTCCATTTTCGCGGAAACGCCGCCGGAGGGCGCTTTTCTCCGGCGTTTCGCCTTTCCCGCACAAAAAGTGTCTATATATCGATCCCCTCGAGAAGATCGCCAATCGCCATCGGGACGCCCGCCTCGGCGGAGCGAACCGAGCCCTCGACCATGGCGAGGGCGTAGATCGACTCGGCCGGGCCGGTCTCGGGCGCCCTTCCCTCGCGGACGCTATCGGCGAAATCTTCCAGCTCGTCCTGGATCATATCGGTCATTTTGGGCAATTCGACCGGGGTCCAGCCCGCTTCGCCCTTTTTCCGGATCGAGAGGGTGGTCTCCTCGTTCGTGCGCTCGGCGAGGGTCATGTTCGGGCGGACCATTTCGAGCGAAAGGGCCGCCTCGGTGCCGTGCAGTTTCATCGAGAAACTCCCCGGCGAGGTGAAGCAGGTCGTCACATTCGATACCGCGCCGCTTTCGTGCTCGTAGATCGTCATCGTCACGTCGTCGATCTCGGCGGGGGTGGCGAGGTGCTTGTGCACCCCCGTCACGCGCGTGGGTTTGCCGAGAAGGTACTGGAGCGTATCGCAGTGGTGGATGCCCATCTGCATGAGCGGCCCGCCCGGGCACTCGTCCTTGAAGTAGCGCCACTTGTCCTTCGTGAAGCCCTGGCCCGCCGGGTTCGTGAAGGCCGCCTCGGCCCAGAGAGGCTGGCCCACGGTTCCGTCCTCGATCAGCCGCTTCATGACCCGGTGGCCCGCCGCGTGGCGGTAGCAATGTCCCACCGAGAGGACATGGCCCGTCTCGCGCCACACCCGGAGCACACCCGGCACCTCGGCCAGCGTGTTCGTGATCGGCTTTTCCACCCAGACGTGCTTCCCCGCCCGGAGCGCCGCCTCGATCTGGGGAGCGTGCGCCGTGTTCGGCGTCGTCAGCAGGACGCCCTCAATGGCACCATCCGCCAAGATGTCCTCGTAGCTCTCCATCCCGGCGCAGCCGAATTCCCTCGCGTAGGCCGCGCGCTTTTCGGGGTTTCTCGTGTAGCAGGCCGCGAGATTGAGCTTATCGCTCCGATTGGCGCCGCTTCCGATGGGCGTGGACCACCAGCCGATGCCCACGATGGCGACCTTCATTGGATCCGTCATGATCGCTCCTCAAGTAGAAAACAATATCCTGTGCCGCCCGAATGCACGGACGGGACCACGAAATGAACCATTCACCCCGCGGAATCCCATTTAAAATATAAGGGGTTGAAATTTCCGCACGAATTTGTGACAGTTCCCTCATATTGTCATATACAGGGCCATTCACATGAGGGAAACCTGTACAAGGAGGATGGGGTACGTCTTTTTGACCATAGCGGCCAAAGTCCACTTCTGTTATCGATAGGGGAGATCTCAAGCATGACTCACTGGAAAAAATGCAGCGTCCTGATCCTCGCGGCTGTATTTATCACTGGCTGCGCCGAATTTAATACGGTTTTCGAAAGCCAGGCCATCAAGTCCCGCAAAAATCTGATGCGCAAGGGTATGGGCAAGAACATGAAAGCCATCAAGGCCGCCGCCAAATCCGGCGACAGCGCCGCCCTGGCCAAGTCCGCCAACGCGCTCTACAAAGCGGCCGGCAAGATCAAGAAGGCCTACGCGAAAAAGGACATGGACGGCAACACCCGTGCCCTCCCCGCCATCTGGAAGGACAAGGGCGACTTCAACCAGAAGGCAGACAACCTCGCCGCCTCGGCCGCCGTCCTCGCCCAGGTATGGGCCAAGAGCGGCAACAAGGCCCAGATCACCGCAAGCATCAAGCGAATCGGAAAAAGCTGCGGCGCCTGCCACAAGCCCTACCGCGCCAAGAAAAAGAAAAAGATGTAACCCCTCCCGGTACGGGAGCGGGGAGAGCCCGCACATCTTCAGCCGCTCCGGCCGTTCGGCCGGGGCGGTTTTTTTCGTTCACGACCCCGCCACCGGATGAAAAATTCCGGTCATACCGAAAATCACCCCGTATTATCTGGCGAAAATTCGGAAATTGAATTCATGCGCATTCCATCGAATGCCGATGAGAAAGGTGCGGCTCGATACTCTGAATCCACCCGGCCAAGGGGGAAAGAAAAATGAAAGCGAAACCGGGAAAGAACGGCAAAAAGTCGGAAAAAGGGAAAGCCCAGGACAGCCATCGTTGCGAAGACATGCTGGAGTTCTGGGGCGTTTCGACCGAATATCGCCTCTTCCGCTGCGCGAAGTGCGGCGTCATTCATCACATGGAGTGGGGCACACCAACAAATGCACCCGGCAGGGGGAGCGACCTCCGCTGCGGCGATGGATGGATCGCGGCCTGAAGGCAAAATACCGGCGCCTCCCCGCCGTGGGAATTTCCCGATCTCTTCCGGAAAATACCGTTCCGGGGCGTCCCGGTTATTTTTCCTTCTTGTATCCAATCCGGGTCATGCACTTCTCAAACGGCTCGCCCATGTGGGTCTCATATGACGTCTTGGAGCTCAAAGCCGCCGGATTGCCCTGATATCCGGTCTTGTTGAACAGGAGCCCCGCCTTCTGGGAACACATTTGAAGGTCTTTTTCCATCTGCGCTTTTTCGACGTTCGTCTTCTTCCACGTCGTCGTCGTCGTCGCGCAACCCGCGGCAAAACCCGCCACCAACACCACCGCCAACATCCTGGATATTTTCGGCATCAATCCATCTCCTATATTCCGAAAATCAAAAAAGCGGAGCGCCTCGCCAAGCGCCAGCCCCCCGCCCCCTGAATCACCTACTGGGTGAGCCAAATACTATTCCGAATGGAGGCGGGATTCAACAGAGGGGGGGCTGGCCCCGGGCCGGACCTCCGTCACCGGGCCGTACAACCCTCCTCCGGAGATTCCGCAATCCCGGATTTGCCGCATTATTTGGCAAAAATTCGGAATTTGATTAAAGCGCCCCCCGTGCCTGCCGATGAGAAAAATGCGGCCGGAATTTCCGGCCGGCCAAAGGGGGAAAAATGAAATCCGGAATGACGCACTGCGCCCGGGAAGAAGAAAACGCCCGGGCCTTCCATTCATACGGGAAAGCGCGTGCCCATCGGCCACGCAAACGCCCCTTTTCACGCCCGGAAAGGGCGTAGGCCCGGCCCAGCGATGAATACCCCAGCTCCCGCACACTTGCAGCCCGCCTCCGGCAAAGAACCGGAATCCGATGGCGCCGGACCCGCCATTCTCGTTGTCGAGCCCAAATTCAGCAGCCAGTCCGGGTTCAAGATCCTGCTCGATCAGTTCGGCCTTCACAACGTCACCGTCACCGGTCGCGGCTACCGCGCCATCGAGCTCTGCAAGCGCCAGAAATTCGACCTCATCTTCATCGCCAACCCCCTCATCCAGCTCGAGGGCGTAGACGTCATCCATGTCATCCGCGAGCAGGGGCTCAACACCGGCACCCCGATCGTCTTCATCGGCCAGCACGAAACCGACTACCTGATCCGGAAAGCCCGCCGTTGCGGCGCCACCGCGTCGGTGCACAAACCCCTGACCACCACCGCCATCCGGGGCGTACTCGAAGAGGCGCTCCGGCTCCGGCTTACCACACCGGAAGAGGAGATCGCGCGCGTGAAAACATCCATGGAACCCATGAGGCGGGCGGTTGAATTCGCCAAAAAACTCCGCTCGAAGGGCGAGTTCGAGCTCGCCGAGGAAGAATTCAAGAAAGGGCTGGTCGAGATCTTCTGCGGCCTGGCCGAGGTCTATCTCTCGAAAGGCGACGCGGAGGCCGCCGAGGCCGCCCTTGCCGAGGCCGAACAGATCGACCCCGCCGCCCGGGAGAGATTCGGCCTCCGCGAGGAGAGCTTCGTCAAGCAGGGGCAATCCTGCCTGAAGAAAAAAGAGAGCATCGGCGCGAAAGTCGAATTCACCGCCGCCCTCACCCTCAACGGAGAGAGCGTCCCCGCCCTCGTCGGGATGGGCGAGGCCCACACCGCCCTGGGCGAGGACATGCAAGCGCAGGAAACCTTCGAGCGCCTCATGAATGTCAACACCGGGACCGGACCGAGCGACCCCAGGATCCTCAAGAAAATGGCCCTCATTGCCTGCCAGAACCGCCAGTTCGACCTCGCCTGGCTGGCCATCGACCGCGCCATCGAGCTCTACCCCCACGACGCCAGGCTCTACTACCTCAAGGCCGTCGCTTACGTCGCCGAAGGAAGCGTCGAAAATACCCTCCCCCTCCTCGAAAAAGCCCTCCTCCTCGACCCCAAATTCTCCGAAGCCATCACGCTCGCAGAAAAGGCCCGCGGCCTCATCAAGGCCAAGCAGGCACAGGCGAAATCAAAAACCAAGCCGAAGGAAGACGACATCTTCGAGGACTTCCCGCTGCATTAGGACAGTTTCAACAGGATAGCTGCGTCTGTTTTTCGGGAAGCAGATACCCCCCTGGGCAGGATCGGCGGGCAAAAACAACGGCTCAACGCCGATGTGAAAATCTCTCCATACTTCGTCAAGAGACATCCTCCTCACCATGAGATCCGGCCCGGGCGGCGGTGAATTTTGGCATACCCACTCATTCCAAAAGAAAAGTGAAGCAGAAAAGTTTCAGTTGATAAAAAAGGGGGATGGCGCAATACTTCGTTAGTAGACGAAGCAACGAATCATGGAGACAAAATGCGGAATCTCCTGGCGATCACCAAGGCATTGAGCGACGAATCCCGCGTCCGGGCGCTGATGGCGCTCCAGGACGGAGAGCTTTGCCTGTGCCAAATCATTGATCTGATGGGGCTTGCACCCTCCACCATTTCGAAGCACATGACGCTCCTGCTTCAGGCGGGCCTGGTCGAGAGGCGCAAGGAGGGCCGGTGGCACTTCTATCGTCTCGCCCGTAACGGCGTTCCGGCGGAGGCAAAAGGGGCGCTGAAATGGGTGGTGCATTCCCTGCGCGATGAGGCGGTGGTTCAGAGCGATTCCGAAAAGCTCTCGCGCATTCGCGAAAAAGACCTGGAGGCGCTTTGCGCATGCTACCGAAGCTGAAGGCGCTTTTTTTTGCGCCCCGGCAACTTCCGGCGCCCATCCAAAAGCCGGGGATTTCGGGCAGGAGAATTTGAAATGGACAGCGAACTCGCTCAAGACCCCGCCCAGCTCGCCGCGGAAGTGCCCGTCACCCGGAAGCTCTCCTTCCTGGACCGGTATCTGACGCTGTGGATAGTCCTCGCCATGGGGCTCGGTGTCGGACTCGGCTATTCCGCTCCCGGAGTGGAGGCGTTCATCGACAGCTTTCAGGTCGGAACCACCAACATTCCCATCGCGGCTGGCCTCATTCTCATGATGTATCCCCCGTTGGCGAAGGTGAAGTACGAGGAACTCGGCGACGTCTTCCGGAACGGGAAAATACTGGGGCTATCGCTCGTGCAGAATTGGGTGATCGGCCCGATCCTCATGTTCTCCCTGGCCATCCTGTTCCTGTCCGGCTATCCCGAATACATGGTGGGGCTCATCCTGATCGGCCTCGCCCGATGCATCGCCATGGTGATCGTCTGGAACGAACTGGCGAGAGGCGACACGGAATACGCCGCCGGGCTGGTCGCGTTCAACAGCGTGTTCCAGGTGCTGTTTTACAGTGCGTATGCCTACTTCTTCATCACCCTCCTGCCCCCCCTCTTCGGACTCTCCGGCATCGCCGTTTCCGTCAGCATGGGCCAGATCGCCGAAAGCGTCTTCATCTATCTCGGGATTCCCTTCCTCGCGGGAATGTTCACGCGCCTCGTCCTCGTCAAATCGAAGGGTAAAACGTGGTACGAAGAAAAATTCATCCCCCGCATCAGCCCCATCACGCTGACCGCACTTCTCTTCACCATCGTGGTGATGTTCAGCCTCAAGGGCCAGATGATCGTACGGATTCCCATGGACGTCATCCGGATCGCCATTCCCCTGCTCATCTACTTTGTCCTGATGTTCTTCATCAGCTTCTGGATGGGCCGGAAGATCGGCGCCGGCTATTCCAGGACAGCCACGTTGTCCTTCACCGCCGCGAGCAATAATTTTGAGCTGGCCATTGCCGTCGCCGTCGCCGTGTTCGGGATCAATTCCGGCGCCGCCTTCGCCGCCGTGATCGGCCCGCTCGTCGAGGTTCCCGTCCTGATCGGTCTGGTCAACGTCGCGCTCCGGTTTCGAAAGCGCTATTTCGAACCCGTTTCCGCTCCCGGCCTCGCCGGTTAATACCCCCGCCTGAGGCGGAAAAACACCTCCCCCCTACAACAAACTCTGCGGATTGACATCCAACACCAGCTGCACGTTCTCGAATCATTTCTGTTTATGAAACGCCTGGTCCAGAGCGCGGAGGACGGCGGAGGCGGGGCCCACGAAGGCGAGGTCGGCCTCGCGGCCGGGGGCGGCGGGGGGCGCGCCGTGTTGCATTAGGAAATGCCGGACCCAATCCCCGGCGCGGGCGGCGCGGAGAGCGTCGGCTATTACTCCTTCCGGTAGCCCTTTTCTTTCATGCACTTCTCAAAAGGCTTGCCCATAAAGGTCCGGTAGGAATCCAGGGAGCTGTAGGACACCGCATCGCCCTTGTAGCCGGTCAGGTTAAAAACGAGCCCGGCCTTATCGGAGCATAACTTGAGGTCCTTCGCGCTCTGAAGCGGCGTGACATCCCGCTTCACCCACGTCGTCGTGGTCGTGCAGCCCGCCAGAAACACCAGCGCCAGAGCCGCCGTGAAAGTCATCGGAAATTTTTTCATGGGATACCCCCCTCATCATGGCGAAGGCGGAATCGGGCGATGGGCAAAGTTTAGCATATCCCCCTCACAACAAACTCTGCGGATTGACGTCCACGACCAGCTGCACGTTCCCGAAGCGCTTCTGTTTGTGAAACGCCTCGTCCAGCGCGCGGAGGGCGGCGGCGAGGGTGCTGGCGGCCTTGGACTTGAGGAGCAAGTGATGGCGGTAGACGCCGCGCACTCTGGCGAGGACGGCGGGGGCGGGGCCCACGAAGGCGAGATCGGCCTCGCGATCGCGGGCGGCGGGTTTGGCCCCGCCCTGAACCAGAAAATGCCGGACCCACTCCCCGGCGCGGCGGGCGGCCTCGCTCTTCTGGCTCTCGAAGCGGAGCCGCGCGAGGCGGCGGTAGGGGGGATAGCCCGTGGCGCTGCGGATATGCGATTCATACTCGAAAAAAGATGCGAAGTCGTGCGTCTGGGCGAAGGCGACGGCGGGGTGCTCGGGCCGGAAGGTCTGGACGATGACCTCGCCGGGAAGGTCGGCGCGGCCCGCGCGCCCGGCGACCTGCGTTAAAAGCTGAAACGTGCGCTCCCCGGCGCGAAAGTCGGGAAGGTGGAGCCCGACGTCGGCGAGGATGACGCCGACGAGGGTCATCTTCGGAAAGTCGTGTCCCTTGGCGACCATCTGGGTGCCGATGAGGATGTCGATCTCCCCCCGGCGGACGGCGCCCAGGATCTCGTCGAAGGCCCCGGCGCGGCGGACGGCGTCGCGATCCATCCGGCGGACGCGGGCGTTCGGGAAGCGCGCGCGGACGGCCTCTTCGACGCGCTCGGTGCCGAGGCCGAAGTAGCCCACGCGCTCGCTCCCGCACGAGGGGCACTGGTGGGGCGGGCGGTCCGAGAGGTCGCAGAGGTGACAGCGCAGCCTGCCGCCGCCCTCGCCCGAGTGAAGGTGAAACGTGAGGGGGACCGAGCAGTGCTCGCACTCGACGGCCTTCCCGCAGTCGCGGCAGAGGATGACGGAGGAAAAGCCCCGGCGGTTCAAAAATAAAAG
>CAMYJL010000011.1 GCA_947258645.1 uncultured Nitrospinota bacterium | reverse complement strand
AGGGAAAGCCGGACAGACCGGATCGCCCGCTCGGGCAGCCCCGCGCCAACATTCTGACCCACGAGCGTGCGCACCGAGGATTGGAGCCCGAAGCTCGGCCTCCGCGCGAGAAGAGTGACCCGGTTTCCGATTGTCCATGCAGCAAGGGCGAACGTCCCGAAGGTGGAGAGCATTCGCAGGAGAATGACGTTGGCGCCGCGCTCCAGCAAATTCTGAACCGAGACGGGCCAAGCCAGGCTCACCAGCCGGAAGATGACCTCCCGCCGGGGCCGGAAATCACTCCAACGGAGCTTCACGCGGGAACGGCCCGTGGCAATGATGGTGGCCATCACCAGCATGCCCGCCATCCTTCCCGATCCCAGACCGAGAAAACCGCCCGCGATCCCCAATGGCGGAACCGGGCCGCCTCCGAAAATCAGAAGCGGCACCGAGGCAATCGAGACACAGGCGCCGACGATCATGGCGACGAGGGTATAGCTGGGCTCTCCCGCGCCGCGCAGAATTTGCGACAGCATAAACATGCCTTCCCAACAGACGAACACCGCGAACCCGGCTTGGATGTAAACCGTCCCGAGTTTCACGATCTCGGGATCGGAGGTCATCACCCGCATAATGAGCGGAGAAAAAATAAATCCCAGTACGGAGAACACCAGCGAGTAGGCTCCCAGCACGAACAGCGATTGGCCCGCATAAACAGAAGCCCCTTCCATATCTCCCGCGCCGATTCGCTGGGCGACCATCGCCTGTCCCGCCACACGAACGCCAAACCCGAATGAGCGGAGAAAAAGAATCGTCATGAAGCCCAGCGAGGTCGCGGCGAGAAACTGGGGCCCGAGCATGCCGATCCAGAACACCTCGAGAATGCCGTCGAAATTCCGTATCACCTGTTCGACGCACATGGGCACCGACAGGCGCGTGATCCCCCAGCCGATGGAGCCTTTCGTATAGTCGTAACGATGACGTGTCCTGGCCGCCTGGGTTTTCACGGAAGAAACTCTTATCATGCAAAGGGAAGAATGAACGGGCCGATCACGAAAGAACGACCAGTATGTGCCTCCCCCTCCCCGCCCGGCAAGCCGGGTGCGGAGCGCGGCGTTTTTTGCCCGATCCGTAGAATGAGTACCAAAGGGTGCTGGAGCACAAATGAGAGAATTCATCGAGGAAACATTGCGGGAAGCGGGCGATCTGGCGCTTTCCCTCGTGAACGGCGTCCGCAGCGAACGCAAATCCGACCGGAGTCTCGTCAGCGAGGCCGACCGACAGGTGGAAACCTGCATCAAGGAGCGCATCGCCGGGCGCTTTCCCGATGACCGGATGATCGGCGAAGAGCACGGCGCGGCGCGGGAAGATCACGAGCAGGTCCAGCGCCTCTGGGCCATCGACCCGATCGACGGGACCAATCCCTACCTGAACGGGCTGCCCAGTTGGGGGGTCTGCATCGGCCTCCTGGAGGGCGGTGACGTCCTCGCCGGGGGCGTTTACCTGCCCAAGCTGGACGAGCTCTTCGTCGCCGCGCGCGGCGAGGGGGCCACGCGGAACGGCGCGCCCATGCCCCGGCTCGCGCCGATGGCGGTGGACAACCAGACCGTTCTGCTCTCCCCCGCCTCGAGAAAGCGCTTCTACAAGATCGAGTATCCCGGAAAATCCATGGCCTTCGGGAGCGCCTCGGTCCACGTCATCTATGCCGCGACGGGGAGCGGCGTCGCCGCCCTCGTGGACCGGCCCTACATCTGGGACATTCTCGGCCCCCTCGCCGTCATGCACGAAGTGGGCGGCGGTGCCTGGCACACCGACGGGCGCCCGCTTGACCTCACCACCCTCGCCCACGGCGAGAAGGAGGAGCGCCCGCTCTTCTTCGGCCTGCGCGAGAACGCCGAAAAGCTATTTCCCATGATCGAGGTCTATCCAAGGCCGAAGAACTAGTCTCCCTACCCCTGAAATCCCCGATCGAATTCGCTCCGCATGAGATGGCCTTCCGAAAATCGCCCGAGGCGGTAGTCGCGGATGGCGGGCTCGGGGCAGCGACCCTCCATGATCAGCGCGGCCATCATCTCGCCCACGGCGGGGGAGAGCTTGAAGCCGTGGCCGCTCATTCCCGTGCAGACGAAATAGCCCGCCGTCCCGGGATGGCGGTCCATGATGGGCATCCAGTCCTCGGTGATGCAATAAAGACAGCCCCAGCCGCGCAGCAGGCGCGCATTCTCGAATTCGGGCCAGCGCGGCGTCATGCGGGAGATGACGTCGAGGACGAATTTCATGTCTTCTTTCGTGTTGAATTCGTCCGGATCAACGTATTCGGGATCGATGTTGTCCCGCCCGATGAGGAGGAGGTCTTGTCCTTCGGGGCGGAAATAGAGCTTGGTCGGCGCGTCGTAGACGACGATCTGGACGCGCTCGCCGCCCTTTCCCTCGGCCTCGAAAACGGTGTCCTGCTCCCGGATGGCCTCGGCCGGAAAATGATCGCCGCTGAGGCCGGCCACCTTGTTCACCCAGGCGCCCGCCGCGTTCACGACGACGGGAGCGTCCACCGGCCCGCGCGGGGTGTCCACCCCGATGACCTTCCCGCCCTCGACGCGGACGCCGGTCACCGGGCAATTCTGCCGAACGGTGGCGCCGTGCTTTCGCGCACCGTCGGCGAAGCCCATTGCCACGCCATAAGGATCGGCGTAGCCGCTTCTTTGCTCGTAAGCCGCGCCTACGACATCGTCCAGACGCGCCCAGGGGGCGAGCGCCGCCACCTCGTCTCGCTCGATCCACTTCGTATCGACCCCGAGGGATTGGGCCAGCTCGATGTTCCGCCGCACGCCCCCGGCCAGCGCTTCGTTCGCGAATACGAGATAGCCCGGCTGGCGGAAGCCCGGCTGGCCCCCCTGGGTGACTTCTTCAAAATTTTCGAAAATTTCGAGGGAGCGCCAGGCCATCTGAATCGTGCTCGTGTTCGAGTAGTGCATCCGGATGAGTGCGGAGGATTTTCCCGATGTGCCCGAAGCGATGGCCTCCCGCTCAAGCAGCACGACCTTCCCGAACTTTTGCCGGGCCAGCTGAAAGGCGATGGAGGTACCCATCACCCCGCCCCCGATGACGACCGCGTCCGCCGTATCGCGAGGCACCGCCTACTCCCAGCTCAAGAGGGGCGTGTAGCCCACCTCGGGCGCGGGCGGGCCGACCGGGAGGCCCGCGGCAATTTTGTGAAGCTGAATGGTCTTGAGGTGAGCGAAGGCTTCCCAGAGGATGTGGCGCACGGCGCATTCGAACGTCTGATGAAAGAGGTCGGGATCGTTTTCGTCCCGCCAGATTCCGGTCTTGTGCGCGGGCAGGACGAGCGTTTCGAAATAATCGCGCACCGTCTCCCCGGTCGCCCAGACGCGCTCGGGGCCTATCGACCGGGGGAGGACTTTCTCGCGCATCGAACCGAGCGTTTCCCCCTCCAGAATCTCCCAGCCGAGCGCGAAGCCGCCCGAGAGCGCGGCGAGAAGATCGTCGAATTCGGGAAATCGCGCGGGGTTCATCATCCGGTCCGCACCGCCCGTATCCACATAGATGGATTTGTCCAGGGGCAACTCGTCGCCGAAAAGGGTCGACCCCCAGATCTCGAGGAAAATCAGATAGGGAATCCACGCCGTATGGCTCACCTGCTCGCGGATGGACCACCCGCCCCAGCCATGCTCCGGCCGTCTTTTATCGATCACCTCGCCCGGAAGCCTGCGCACCTCTTCCTCGAACGCGCCGAACAGCGTCGCGTACTCGGGAAATATCTCGCGCGCGGGGGTGGAGAGCGATTCTGTCATGGCAAACCAACATAGCGGGTCATCTGCGCAAGGTAGCAGAATTCTCCCCCTGGAATCGACCCGGCAGCCGGGACATCGGGGTGATTTTGTGATTCCGCTCATGCGAAAACCGTTTTCGCCTCCATCAGCCTTCCCTCCCGCCGTGCGGGTGAACGGGTGTTTCCGTCCGATCGGGAAAGGCAGACCATTTCATCCACGGACCTGACGAACATGCGCCGCATGAGGGGGCGCATCACAAACAGATTCATCAGCGAGCCGAGCGGGCCGTATTTCACGGCATAGTCCATCGTAATCGTCACTTCGGATTCTTCCGCACCCGCGTGGCGAACGCTGACGCCAATCTTCGAGCGCTTGAACGGCATGGAAACATGCCCGATCGACACGCGGTAGCCCCTGCGCTTCGCCCACCGGACGGCGGCGCCCCGAAAGCCGGCGTTGTTTTGCGGCGCGCATTTCTCGTTCGCGCACTCTGGCTCAGGGACGGCCAGCCTATCGTAGCTCGAAATCACCTCCCACATCCGGTCGGCGGGCACATTCACTTTTCTTCTCAGCATCAGCTGGCTCATCTCCTGCGCCTCCTCCAGAGAATCATTCCCGCGTAAAGTAAATATCGCTACGCCGGCTCCCCGCCGGAGGAGCGCAAACGCGCCACCTCCGCTTCGAGCTCCGAAACCCGGGCCCGAAGCGCCTCGATCTTCGGCGCGATCTCTTCCTGCGTGAATCTCGGCTGGATATGCTGGGGACAGTTCACGTCCCACGCATTCACGTGAAAGAGAAAAACGCGCTCCGGCTTCGCCTTGTAGTCCGGGTGGGTCAATTCGCCGAGCAACCCGGGATCGCCCTCGATCACTTCGACCCGGCCCCAGACCTTCACGCGGCGGCGGTTGGGATAATCCATGAGAAACATATACCCCTTGTCGTTCTCGGCGAGGTTTCCCATCGATATGTATTGCTTGTTTCCCGCGAAATCGGCGAAGGCGAGCGTCTTCTCGTCCAGCGCATGGAGGAACCCCTTCGGCCCGCCGCGATGCTGGATGTAGGGCTGCCCATCGGCGGTCGCCGTCGCCAGGTAGAACGAATCCCGCTCGGCGATGAAGGCCGCGAGGTCGGGCGTCACCCCGTCGCTCCATCCCCCTTTTTGTTCCATCTTGGCGTATCCGTTCCGCGATCCCAGCCGCTCCTGAACCGCCTTGACCGAGGGCGTGAACGCGATGTCGCTGATGAGTTGATCCATGTCACTTTCCCCCTAGCGATTAAAGGGCAGTCTCGATCAACACCCTGAGATCGGCTTTCGTGCGAACCCCCACGAGTTGCCCGGCCACCTCGCCTTCCCTGAAGAGAAGAAGGGAGGGAATGCCCTTGATGGCGAACCGGGCCGCCGTGGCCGGATTCTCATCGACGTTCAGCTTTCCCACCTGAACCCTTCCGGCGTATTCGCCGGCGAGGGCTTCCACCATGGGCGCGATCGCCTTGCAGGGTCCGCACCAGGCGGCCCAGAAATCAACGAGGACGGGAAGGTCCGAGCCGAGCACCTCCGCGTCGAAATTCGCGTCGGTAAAATGAGCGACCGTTCCCTGGGTTTCCAGCTGACTCATGTCTTCTCTCCTTGCTTGAATGGGCGGCCGCGCCGCCTGTTATGGACCGTTTGGTCCAAATTTTGTAAAAAAAATTGCTCAGGAAATAAAAAATTAGCTGATCGCCGAGAGGACCGTCCGCGCGACATCCGCCATCACGTCCCCTCCCCGGTTGGCCTTGGCCATGACGATCAGGCCGTTTTCGCTGCTTACCAGAAACCTCGCCAGCGCGCGCGGATCCCGCCCGGCGGGAATCTCTCCCGCCTCCTGCCCCCGGCAGACCGCCCGGTAGAAAGCTTCCTCAATCCGCTCCATGCCGCGCGTGATATGGACGGCCGCGGCCGGGTCGCGCTGCGAAATCTCGACCGCGCAGTTGCAGAGAAAACATCCGCGCACTTCGTCTGAATTCGCTTCGCTTTCCAGGATAAGGCGAAAGATATTCTCGACGGCCGTTTTTCCGGAAGGCTCTTCGTCGAGCATTTTCACAAAGGCCTCGGTCCGCGTATCGATGTAGTGCTCGATAGCGGAGAGAAACAACTCGTGTTTGTTCCCGAAGGTTTCGTAAAAACTGCTCTTGCTGATCTCCATGGCGCCGATCAGATCCTGAAGGGAGGCCGCCTCATAGCCCTTGGCCCAGAAAACTTCCATGGCCTGCTCCAGGGCTTCCGTCGCGCTGAACTCTCTCGGCCTTCCCATGGTGCGCCCCTTCTTTCCTTCCGAATCAATCCATCCGTTCCAGCAGGAGGGAATATATATCTTTTGAACCGATCGGTCCAGTAAAAAATCCCGATTCCCTCCCGAATTTTCAGATCTCAAAAAATTAACCCATATTTCAACGGTTTATGGAGTTGGCTCGGACGGCGTGGGGGACCGTTTCAGACCCGTACAGCCCCCCGCCGCTGGCGCCCATGCGCCCGGTGAACCAGAACGCTGGCCCCGGCCCCCGACAAACGGGGATACCATTCCGGCGATTTCGTTCATCGTATAGAGCAGCCCGACCGAGCTCGCCTGGTTTTTGACGCCGGCGGCTTCCGTTGTCACGGCAAGTATGGGGCCCTGGGATGGGCCGATGCTCGAAGCCAGCAGGGCCAGAACGGGAAACAGCATCCACACCGATCCGGAAAGAGGAATCAGGGCGAAGGCCAGGGTTCCCGCCGCCATCATCCCGACAATGAATGCGGTGTGCTCGAAGCGACCCGAAATGACTCCCTGCACAATCGAGCTTCCGGTTCCGAACATGAAGTAGACGGTCAGTATCCAGCCCACCCCGCCGGTGTCGTACCCGAATTGTTCCGCGAGGAGAAGGGGGAGAAACGCGATCATGCCGCGCAGGCACATCACCCGGCAGGAAGATAAAACCATGAGCAGTGTCAGGGCCCGGTTCTTTATCAATTCAAGAAAATTCGAAAGCAATAAACCGAGAAAATTGGATTTTGCCACCTGGCCAGTAGGATCGCTCGATGGAGCCGAGTCCTTGAATCGGGCAGCGATTAGTACCGCCCACAACACGCCCGGAAGAACCATCCACTGCGCGGCCACCCGCCAGTTGCCGCTCAGTGCGACTGTCAGCCAGGCAACAAGGGCGGGAGTATACACGCTTCCGAAATCGCCGCCCGCCTTGAACAGGCCCATCCCGAGTCCCCGCCGGCTGGGAACTTCCCGGGCGACAAGAGCGACGGCCGCAGGGTGGTAGGCCGAGCTTCCGACACCGCTGAGAAATACGAGGAAGAGCAAGAGACCATAAGAATCGGCAAACACCATAAAAATGAAAGGGAGAGAATTCATGAGCAGCGAAAAAACAAGAACCGAGCGCCGCCTTCCCGTGTAGTCCGCCGCAAAGGATATCGGGTACTGGAACACAAAATTTCCCGCCGCGTAGGCCGAAACGATCAGCCCAACCTGGGAGTAGCTCAGGTTGAAGTCGGCGACGATGAGAGGCAGTACGGGCGCAAGCAACCGGTTGTAGATCGAGTTGACCGAATGACTGCCGGAGAGGACGAACAGGTTAAATTTGGTTCCAAAGTTCATGGGGCCGCGCTTGTCAGGGGAATGAGAAGAAAGACGCGCAAAATCGCCCCGCGATTCTATGGACGAAAACGGATTTGGTCAAAGAAGGAGGATGAAAACCATCGACCAGGGCTTCGCGGACCGCGCGCCCGCAAAATGTTTCGAGCGCGCAAGCCGCCCCCGCTATCTCCCCTCGGCGGGCAGCTTCGGCATCTCCTCGGGCCGGTTCGGGCCCCAGACTCGGCTGAAGTAGGAATCGGCAAGGTGAAGGGCGCCGATGGGGTTGTGGGCCAAGACGCGATCCTTGGCCACGAGGGTGGTCACCAGCCCTTCGGAGAAACGGTAGAACTGGCTGTCGTGTCCGACGCAGAGGCCGAGGACGATGTTGAACTCGCAACCCGCCCGATTCAGAAGCTCCGCCTGGGAGATGGGGTTGCAGAGCGATTCGTGGCCGCCGGGACGGATTTTTTCTTCATCCTTGAGGCCGATGATCTCTTTCGGGACGCCGCCGTTCTTGCACGCAGCCGAGGTGACTTCGAAGCCATGGCTCTCGAGAATGGCGCTCAGCGTACGCGCGAGCTCGACGAAGCTGATGCAGGTGGCGATGCCGATCTTCGTGAATTCCATATTTTTGGCGAATGCGCAAATTTCCTCCACCCGCGTCCACTGGCAGTAGCCCTCGCTCTCCACCCGGGCCGACTCCTGAGCCACGCGGAAAATGAACGGGTCGTCATACTTTTTCCAGGCCGCGTCGATGGCATCCTGATCGACTTTCGAGGGGCAAAAACCGGGCCCCCGTTTTTCGGACTCCCCCTGCCGGCAGGCCTGGACCGCAGGCGGGCAATAGGCACATCCGGGTTTTTCGTAGCGCATGGCGGATCACTCCTCAACGAGGACAGACGAGCTCGAGCCAGCGGATGGCCCAGAGCAAAGCTCACCCTGTTAATATAGCATATTCAGATGAAAAAATCTTTTATTTAACCCCGGCCGAACACGGCTTTTTCCGACCGCTACCGCATCGGAAGGCGCTCCACGAAGATCCTGGCGGCTTCCCCGAGGGTCCGGCTGGTGTCGATGGTGTCCGGAGTTTCGGACGCGAGCGGTGTCCCGGCCAGAAGCCGATACACGTCGAGGGCGCCCTGGTGGAACTTCGGTGTCACGCCTGCAGCCGAATAGGTGGCGGCGATCTCTTCCATCTCGCCCATAAACCGTTCCGAAACGGAGGGCAGGCGCTGCGCCCCGGATTCGATCTGCCGGTAAACGGCCTCGCGGCTGAAGAGAAGCTCCTTGTGAAGCTCGTCGCTCAGCCCCAGCGCCTCGGCAACGATCATGACAGCGGTCTGCAGGGCGAGCGTTCCCTTGGTGAGCGAGGCGTAGCACATCTTGAGACCCGAGGCGCGGCCCACCTCGCTCCCGATTGGCCGCACATCGATCCCCATTCCGTCCAGCTCGGCCATCAGATCAGCCCGTTCCCCACTGACGTAGAAACGCGGCGGCTTCCCCTCTCCGGGCGGGGGACCAACAATTCCGCCGTCAATGTAGTCTGCCCCAGCCTCTGAAATGGCCTGCCCGGCATGGCGGGTGGAATTGGGCGAGATGGCATTGCAGTCGGCATAGGGCGGGATGTAGCCGGAAGCCGTCATCGCCGAGGCAACTTCCCGGGCGATATCCACCGCCGCGGCAGGGGGGACGATGGAGAGCACCAGGTCGGCCTTCCCCAAGAGACCTGCGATCCCTGAAACTTCTTGAATTCCAGCCTCTTTCGCCCGTTCTCGCGTCAAGTCGCTCCGCCCCGAAAGGGATGCGATCACATCGAGACCACCCGACTTTAACGCTTTACCCACGGCACACCCCATCTCCCCGGGGCTGATGATGGCGACAGTCTGGATTGGCATCAAAACTCCTCCCATACATGGTACAAAAAGCCATTAATCAGGCAATTAAAGCCGAAAACCCTCCCGAAATCACTCCTTGCCAGAACTGATGGGCTATAGTATATCGGGAATACCCCTCCTATGGGTGGGGACTGGGTTAATCTGAGGTGGCGTTGGAGCGTCAATTGGGGGCGGATCACGTTACCACATTTGCAACATTGCAGGAGAATCGACAGTGCCAGCAGGAACAGTGAAGTGGTTCAACGATGCAAAAGGTTTCGGGTTCATCACGCAGGAGGGAGGAGAGGACGTCTTCGTTCACTTCTCCGCCATCCAGGGGGATGGCTTCAAGACGCTCCAGGAGGGCGACAGCGTCACCTTCGAAATTACAGAGGGCCCGAAAGGCCTCCAGGCGTCCAACGTCATGAAGGCGTAACAAGGAAGAAGGGATACCTCGTAACCCAGCTTTAACCAACGAAAAACGGCGGCCCGCTCGGGCCGCCGTTTTTTCTCTTCATTCCCTGGGCATCACCGTTTTCCGGGCGGTATCCACTCCGATTTACCCGTCGCCGGGTCAACCCGGGCCCGCCCGACAGGCTCACTTCCTCTCGAGCTTCTTTTTTTTCTCCGAACGTTCACGACAACGGCAACCCGGTCGGCCTCTGCGCTTTTAAGCAGTGCGGCCGTGAGGTGAGCGGTCGTGCCCCCGCGCCGCCGGTGTATTTTTTCGCTTTTTTCCGACCAGGGAAGGAGAAGGGTGTAGGCGATACGAATGGAGGACGCTTCATCAACCCGCACCTCGACTTCACTCGAGTGTTTTGACGCATCGAGAAAGCCCTTGACCATCTGGCTGATCGTGGCGGCGGACTTTTCCGGTGGCGAGGAGCGAAGGCGGGTGGCCTGCTCCATGAGATGCGCCTTTACACCCGATTTCCCCAGGAAAAGAGGCTCCGCCCAGAAAAGAAAAAAGGCGAAAAGCGCCATGAAAACAGTAGCGAATATCCAGAGAAGGACATCCTTTCGGAGGCGGGGCCGGGGCGCTTCATTCATGCGGCGCGGCCTCAGCGGACAGGGTAGGCCGGGGCATAGCCGCCCACCGGCACCTCGGGATGGACAGGCGCGAGGCCCATCGCCTCTCGATGCATCCGCAAGGAACGCAGGTGTATCAGATTGTCCCAGAGCGTGTGACGAAGGGTGCCGAGCGGTGTCATGCGGTATCCGCATGGGTGGTCTGGATCGGGTGTGACACCGTCCGCATGACAGGTCGCGGTACGCGACCAGAGATCCGTAACGCGCTCATCTGTCGCGCCGACGCAGGCGTCTTCCGGAAATACAAAAAAAAGGGCACGCTCATTCTCCGGATTTTTCTCCAGATCCCCCAAGCGATCCGCCGATGCTGCACAGGCTTCCCCAAGACGCGCGAGGAGCCACTCCGGGTCCCGGTAGCGCGCATCCGAAAAGCTGCGATCGTCCAGGGGCGTGTTGATGAAAGTACCGAACTGGCTCATATCAAACGGATTCCAAGGCAGGGAAATCGCCCCGTACCAGATCATGAACCAGCGCGTGGTGATATACGCCATGTGGCTGAGCTGGCGACGGGGGGACCATCCGGCCCACTCTTCGGGACCGGTCCGGTCCAGCTGGTCGTCGGTCAGCCCTTCCATCTCGCCCCTCGTCCATTCGGCCAGTTTCCGGTACACATCCGCGCACTCAGCGGCGGTCCGGGGATATGAGCCATTTCCCGTCATCGTCCCTCCACCCGGATTTTACGGACCATCCAGCAGGGATAGAAACGGGGCCGGATCGCCAAAATCCGAAAAAAGGTGGTCGGGCTTCGTTCCGGCGAGCTCTTCCAGGCTGTCTCCACCCGTGGCGACGGCAACGGTACGCGCACCGCATGCGTGGCCCGCCTCGACGTCCCGCCATGTATCCCCGATCACCCAGCGGATGATCTCGGATCCGCTCTCCCGGCTTTGTATCCAGTTTTCCCCGCGCTGAAAACCGGTTTCGATCAGGCGAGCCCTTTCGGCGGCGTCGCAGCCGAACCCGCCGAAAGAGAAAAACCGATTCAGCCCCACCCGCTCAAGCTTGATTCGTGCGCCGGGCTCTATGTTGCCGGTCCCCAGCCCCAGGGCCACGTCTTCCCGCTCCGAAATCAATTCGAGAAGCGCCGGAATGCCGGGCATGAGACGGTAGGACACCGATTCGGCGACAGCGTGGGGAAGGATTTCGACGTAGCGGTCCAGCAGGCGCCGATACTCTTCCACCTCACCGTCACGCCCCAGATGGCGCAGGAACATCTCCCGACAGATGAGCGTGTCGGTTTTTCCGTGAGGCCGGACCCCTTTCATCGCCCCCGGGACGTTGAAGAGCTCCTCGAAGGATTCGTCCAGCGCTCGAGCGCCCGCGCCCCCCCAAAGGAGAATGGTCCCGTCCACATCGAAGAGAAGCAGGTGAGCCCGGTTCGTCATTTTTTCCAATTCACAAAATGGGGAAGGGCCTGCGGCGGAGGCGGCCTCTTTGATATATCATGGCGGTCATGGCGTGATAAGACCTATCCGGAGAAGTTTCATGGCTGATAAAAAAATCGCCGTCGTTACGGGCGGAAACAAGGGGGTGGGGTACGGCGCGTGCCGCCTTCTGGCGGATGCGGGCGTGACGGTCCTCCTCACCGCCCGGGACGAGGCCCGGGGGGTGAAAGCCGCGAAATCGCTTGAGGGTGAAGGGCTGGAAGTGTATTTTCATCAACTGGATGTGACGGACGAAGCCTCGGCGAATCGGCTGGCGAATTACCTCTCGGGCGAATTCGGCCGTCTCGATATTCTGATCAACAACGCGGCCATCTTGAACGACCGCTCGATGTCCTCGCTGACGGTGGACATGGCTACCCTCCAGGAGACGGTGAACACCAACACCTTCGGCCCCCTGCGCGTCTGCCAGGCACTCGTTCCACTACTGAAAAAAAGCCCGAGCGGGCGGATCGTCAACGTTTCGAGCTGGTTCGGCAGTATGACCGACATGCACGGCGGCGGATATGCCGCCTACCGGATCTCGAAGGCTGCGCTGAACGCCTTCACGCAGATTCTGGCGGAAGATCTCCAGGGCACGAACATCACCGTGAACGCGGTCTGTCCAGGGTGGGTGCGCACCGACATGGGCGGCGACGGGGCGCCCAAATCATGGGAAGAGGGCGCTGACACATCGGTCTGGCTCGCAATGCAGCCGGACGGTGGGCCGAACAAGGGATTTTTTCAGGACCGCAAGCCACACCCTTGGTGATGACATGGACGAGGACAACCTGATTTCATTCGTTCTCGATCAGTTGAGTGATTTGGGAGATATCCGCAGCCGGCGCATGTTCGGCGGCTGGCACGTATCAATTAACGGCGTCTTCTTCGCGGCCGTTCATGGCGAGCGTCTCTACTTCAAGACGAGCGAGGCGTCGCGGGAGCGCTACGAGGGGATGGGTATGGGTCCTTTCCGGCCCAGGGCCACCGTCACACTCAAATCGCTCTATGAGGTGCCGGTCGATATTTTAGAAGATGCGGGCGAACTCGTCTCATGGGCCGAGGAAGCTGTAACGTGTCAAATAGAGGCTCAACGGGCTAAAAATCGTTCGCCAAATAAGAGACGTTCGAAAAACCAGAGAAAGGAATCCTGAATGGAGGATGAACGAATCGCTGTCGTCACGGGCGGAAACAAAGGAATCGGTAAAGAAATCTGCCGGCAGCTCGCCGGGAAAGGCACTCGTGTCATTATGACGGCGCGCGATAAGACGAGAGGAGAGGCGGCCGGAGCGGAGCTGGAAAAAACCGGTGTCAGCGTCATCTTTCATCAACTCGATGTGACGGACGCCGCCAGCATCGCTGGGCTCGCGGCCTTCGTCGAAAAAGAGTTCGGGCGGCTGGACATCCTTATAAATAACGCCGCCATCCGCATCGACCAAGGAATGACGGGGGAGAATGTCCCAATCGAAACACTGCGTGAGATGATGGAAGCCAACACCTACGGGCCGCTCATGGTTTGTCAGGGGCTGATCCCGCTGCTCAAAAAGAGCGCGAGCGGGCGCATCGTGAACGTCTCGAGCGGGATGGCCTCTCTCGCCAGCATGAGCGGAGGATCTCCGGCTTACCGGATCACGAAAACCGCCCTGAACGCTGTGACGGGCATCCTCGCCGACGAACTCAAAGGAAGCGGGATCACCGTGAACTCCGTGCACCCCGGCTGGGTGCGCACCGACATGGGCGGGAAAAACGCGGCGAAGTCGGTCGAGGAGGGCGCCGACACACCGGTCTGGCTCGCTACGCAACCGGGCGGTGGGCCAACGGGAGGTTTTTACCGCGACCGAGAGCCGATGCCTTGGTAATGATCGCTCGGCGGACTCATCACGGGCACGCTCTTCGTATACAAACGGAAATTATTTTTCAGCTATTTTGTTGATTTATTAAACGATCTAGATGAGGGCTGCATGAGCGATACCATTCGGGAAGAAATATCTCGTCTGCGCAAGGGGCTCACCGGCACGGCGGACCTCGTCGCGGTGGAGTTCGGCGGCTTTCCGGAAGATCAGTTGAACTTCACGCAAGATAAACCAGTCTGGGCGCGTTGGTCGGCGGACACCCAGCTTCGGCACATGGCGTGCGTGCCTTGCCGGTGGCTTCACGGCCTTTGCCGGGAAATTCTGGAGCCGCGCGGGCACCGCCTTCCGGAAATGGATATGGAAACCGTCAACGCTGGCACTGGCCGACACATTCCGCCGGAAATTCTCCCCGATGTAGATTCGCTCATCGCGTTCATGCGAGAAATGCACGTCTTCTGCGTCGAACTTCTCGATAAGGAAACACCGGCATCGCTCCGAGAGCTGAAGTGCCTCCGTCTTGTGGATGTTGAAGCGTGGCGAGAGGACTCGCCCGAAAGACCAATCGATCTCTGGCGGATGCTGGCGAAGCTGCATCCCTACGGCGTTCATGAAGACCCGGACTCACCCGGAAACTTCCCGATGGAGCTAATCGCGGTAATCCGTCAAATCTATTGGGAAACACTCGCCCATCTTCGCTCCGTGCAGCGCCTCAAGGGGTTGCTCGGTCTTTTGGTAGAGGTGGACCTTCCCAGAGAGGGCTATCTCACCATTTCCAAGTTCTACGACTGAGGCTGTCCGCTTGGACCAGCAACCAAATCTCACCACCGGCGGCGATAACATGACCACGGCGTCCGGCTTTCGATTTTCATGGAAAATGGGGCTGGGGTTCTTTCTCATGGCCGTTTTTCTGTGGCTTTCGTTCCGCCAAACCGAGCTCGGAAAATTCCTCGAAGCACTCAAGAGCGTGAGCCTGCTCCCTGTGATCGTTGCGAGCGTTGTCCAGCTTGCCTCTCACGTCATGCGTGGATGGCGATGGAAGCTCATGCTCTCTTCCTCTCAGCCAACACTTCGCCGAAGACATGCCTTTGCAGCAACGATGGTTGGCTACGCCGTCAACACGATCATTCCACGCGGCGGAGAGGTGATCCGGGCTGTATTTCTCAAACGAATCGCCCGAACCTCGCTGGCCGCGGGGCTGAGCTCAGTTCTGGCGGAACGCCTCCTCGATCTGGCCGCCCTCTGTGTTCTGTTTCCCTTGACAATCTGGATCTATCAGAACCGTCTTGAGGGGCTGTTCCCGGGCGTTCGGCAAGCAGTGTTCCTCACGGGAATCGTCGCCGTGGTGGGCCTGGGTCTGGTGTGGGCGTTCGGCCGTCACCCCGAGCGGATGGTCGGCAGACTGCAGGGACTCCTCCGGCGCTTCTGGCCCTCGCACGAAAAAAACATTTCCGAAATGAGCGGGAACTTTTTTCTGGGGCTGGGGGGTCTGTTCAAAAAAGAAACCGCCATGGAGATCGGCTTCCTCTCGGGCGCGATCTGGCTCGTCTATATTCTGGCAAACTGGGCGTTGATTTTCGCCGTCCCCGGCAGCGGAATGTCTTCTCTCACCTTCGTGGACGCCACCGCGATCACCGTCGTCGTCGCCATCTCGTTCGCGCTTCCTTCCCCGGGGGGGACGGGAACGACGCATTTCTTCGTCAGCCGGATGCTGGTCGAAATCTACGCCATCGATCCGGCGCAGGCCCTCGCCTATGCCACCCTGATTCACCTGTCCGCGGTTGTCCCAAGCCTTGCCCTGGGCGGAGGGCTGGCACTTTTTTTGAAGCCCGCGGAAATCATTTCAGACAGATAACAATTTCTATTACAGTGAATTAAATCAGATGTACCTGCGACAACTATTTCACGACTTTCATTAAAATTTAATTCTGACTAAACGACTATATTATTTCGTTCTTAATCTTTATTTTTTCCGTGATGGTAAAAGTAGCTATCCGATCAGTAAAAAACCTAGCGCAACGGAAAAGTCTGATTTTCCCGTTGGGTCAACAATAAGGAGAATTCCAATGGCTGACTACGCTAATCCTGATGTATTGGTATCGACCGACTGGGTGGTGGAGCACGGAAATGACCCGAACGTCCGGCTTGTGGAAGTGGACGTCGACACTTCTTCCTACGACAAAGGCCACATTGAGGGAGCCGTCGGCCTGAACTGGAATACCCAACTCTGCGATCAGATCCGCCGGGAACTGCTCGACGAAAACGACTGGGTAAGCCTCCTCAGCGGGATCGGCATCACGAACAACACCATCGTCATCGCTTACGGCGACAACAACAACTGGTTTGCTGCCTGGTTCGTCTGGCAGCTCAAGTATTACGGCCACCAGGACGCCCGACTGATGAACGGCGACCGACTGAAATGGGAGAAGGAAAACCGCCCGTTGATCACAGCGGTGCCGAGCTTGCCGGCGGGGAGCTACACCGCGCCCACGCCGGACGCATCTCTGCGCGCCTCCCGTGCCAACGTCGAGAAGGCCTTGGGCTCGAACATCAACCTCGCTGATGTCCGCTCGCCCGATGAGTTCAGCGGCAAGGTTCTCGCCCCTGAAGGGCTGAACGAGACCTGCCAGCGGGGTGGTCACATCCCCGTCGCTTCGAGTATCCCCTGGGCAAAAGCCGTGAACGAAGATGGCACCTTAAAAAGCCGCGAAGAGCTCGACGCTCTCTATCAGGCAGAGGGCGTGACGCTCGAAAAGCCGACCATCGCCTATTGCCGTATCGGGGAACGGAGCAGCCACAGCTGGTTCGTCCTGAAATACCTGATGGGCTACACCGACGTGCGCAACTACGACGGCAGCTGGACGGAATGGGGCAACCTCGTCGGTGCGCCGATCGAGAAGGGTCCAGGTTCATAAAAAGCCGAAGGGCACGAGCACCGCGCTCTTTCCCATAAAAAAACCGGCGGCTCGCACAACTTCGGCGACCGTCGGTTTTTTCCGCTTTCGTTTACCCCCAACCCGATACGAACGTTTTGACCTTCCCTGTTTTAACATCGTAGATGCGGCGCTCTATCGCTCCGATGTCGGCACCGTACACGTGAATTCCGACGCAGGGAACGTCAGAACCGCAGCTCACCCGATGAATATCCTCGTCTGAAGTGCAGCAGACGAACACCTCTCCCTCTTCGGCTTCCCACTCCTGATCACACTTGGGCGGTCCATCGAACGGGGGACGGAAACGCTCCTCACGCTCAATGCCTTGATATATAGCGGTGACACCCCAGGTGCCATGGTCGTGAATCGGCGTCACCTGCCCGACATCACACACCGCTGCAGCGATGGAGAAGCTTCCGTCTTCTTCGATGTGAAGGGGGTGGAGAACGTAGGATCCTTTTGTGATCCGAAGATGCTCCGGATTGAAGAGGTCGGGCAAATCCAGCAGACCTTCCATCACTTCCGCCACCTTGGAGGTCATCTCTTCTTCTGTTCCACCCTCCCGGACGATCTCCCGCACCTCCTCGATGAATTGAGCCATCGCCTCCGACATGGGATTTCCTCCTCACATCTCGCAACTATCCTCCCCTCTTTTATTAAATTGTGGTCTCGCGTGCGGACTTGGTTCGATCAAATGAACAAAATTCCGGCCGGTCTATTCCATCTGTTCTTGCGGGTAAGGCGATTTTTTAGGATGTGCGGGCATAGTCCCAACCGGTGTGGAAAACCGTAACCGCTCCCGTATTGAGGTCGTATTTGAGGCGGGAAATTTTCGCCAGGTCACCACCGTAGATGTGGATGCCGACGACGGGCTCATCCGAGGCGCAACTCACCCGATGAACATCCTGATCCGTGGTGCAGCAAACGAAAACATCCCCCGGACGCGCCAGCCGAAACCCATCCGTCACAATCCGAACCGAGCCTTCCATCACCCAGGCACCCTCGCGGCGGAAATTTTCTTCTTTCTCCATTCCGCGGTAAATGCCAATGACGCCCCAAGTTCCATGATCGTGAATCGGGGTGGTCTGGCCCACATCCCAGATGCCCGCGCCGATACTGAAGCTCTCGTCAGGCTCGATGTGAATCCGGTTCAGAGTGAAGCCGCCTTGCTTGACCAGTAGCTGATCAGAAGAGAGAAGATCGGGGACTTCGAGGGCGGGTTTCATCCGCTCGGCCACCCTGGCGGTTATCTCTTCCTCAGTACCGCCCTCTTGGACAATCTCCCGCACCCCGCCGACGAGCCAATCCATCGCTTCAGGCATTGCTGCTTCCCTCCGGGTCGATAAATTCTCTCATCCATCGTTTAAGCGAAAAGGATAGTAAAGCGGGCTGGCCGGGTCTACTCCGCACCGCTCCGCTCCAGCGTCAGGAGCGCGGTCTTCAGTCCGGTTCCCCCTCCGAATCCGCCCAGCTCGCCCGAGCTGGAAATAACGCGGTGTCAGGGTATCAGGATGGGAATGGGGTTTCGATGAAGCGCCTGGCCGACCGCCCGGACGGCTTTGGGGCGACCCGACGTTTCTGCCACCCATTTATATGAGCGCGTCTCTCCATACGGAATCCGCGCCGTAGCACGAAGCACATCCCGGCTGAAGGGTGTCAGAGAAGACAGGTCCACCGGAAGATCGAACGACTTTCTGGCGCCCCGGATGTATTCCTCGATCTCCTCGCGCACAAGACGCTCCAGTTCCCCGGTTTCGCCAAAGGAGAATTTTTCATACTTCGCGCCGCCAGCGTCCCGGAGCATCCTGACACCGACGACTCGTCCGCCATCGACGGCGATCGAAAACTCCTTCCGGAGACGGGCGATCCATTTCTGTACTTGGCGAGCAGGCGCTTCCGCTACGGCTGACATGGCAGGCTCCTTCCTGGGAGACGGGGTTTGAGGACTGCGAATCTGTTCCGGGAGTTTGGGAAAACGTCCGACCGCGCGGAGTTCCCGCCGCGCCGCGCGCAACATCCGATCCCGCATCCAACTCGAAAGCGGTACCTGCGCGAGCAGGGCGGCTTCCCGGACAGTCTCCAGAAAGTCCGGGGAAACCCTGATATTGAGAGGCCGATTGAACTTGGTGACAGGGGTATGGCTCATTTGTGATTTTCGTTTTATGTTCATTTTAAATGCGTAACGTATTTTTCAGTACATATCAAGCTGGGGAAGCCGTCAAATTCTACCGCCCCCCCCCTGAATTCAAAGAAGCCCCTCCTCTAAAGCGTTATGCCTCGATCACACCAAACTCAGCTCTCGGCGACGATCCGAATGATGTCGCTCTCACTAATCAGTCCGACGAGTTCGCCGTTGTCCATGACAGGCAGGCATCCAATCTTTTTCTTCAGCATCAACTGCGCAGCCGCCTTGACGTCCGCGGTGGAAGCGACCGTGACAACATTCTCCGTCATGATCTCTTTCACGAGGACGGTTTTCAGAAATTCTCCCTTCGCCTTCGTCCCGAACCCCATCGCCGTGGAAAGGCCCGCGTGAAAAAGATCCCGCTGGGAAATGATCCCGGCCAGTTTCCCTTCATCCGTCACGGGAAGATGGCGGAGACGCTTCATCTTCATAAGATCCTCGGCAAGCGAGAGGGTATCGTTCCTGTCGAGAGTCTCGACATCCCTGGCCATCAAATCGGAGACTTTCATTCGCTCCTCCTTTCACGCAAAAACCTCTCGTGCGCTCCCAGGCGCAACCCCTCGCAAATGATAAAGGGCAAAAAAGATGCCGCAGGGACCGATGCCACCACGAGGAAAACCAGGCCTCCAAAAGCGCAGGGGGAATCAGCGGAATCAACTGGGAGGACATTTCGATATCGGCAAAAAGAGGTTGGCGAAATGGAAGACACCCATGTCCGTTTGGGACATAATGACGCAATTTTCCTTTAAAATGGGGCAAATCCGTCCTGAAAATTCCGGGCTTCCGATCTCGTCCCGGCAGGTATTCGACTTGCCCTTCCGTCAGCCTCGATCACGGCGGTCGCCTTCTCTGCTCCTTTCCCGCTCCCCACCTTCCTGTTCGCGACCTTCGCTTCCGAAGGTGGCCTCAAGGCCACGAATGAGAGCTTTTTTCTCCTCTGCCGTCAGCCGGGCCTTGGGATGAAGCCACACATAATTCCGAAGCGGCATCTCCCCTTCCAGAACCTTTTCGGCCGCTTCCCCGGCTTCCTCCTGGGGCAGGTCCCACTCCGAAAAGTTCAGTTCGTTTCGCCCTTCGTCAACATGATGGCGAATCGCCCATGAAACCGGCGCGATGTAGGAATACCTGGGCCATTCGGTTTGGTTGCTGTGACAATCAAAGCAGGCCCGAACCGCCAGCGCACGCGTTTCCGGGCTGTCCCACTTTGGCTCCACCCGCACCGGAGGATTCGTCTGGGCGCGCCCGCAGGGATGCGCTTGAATCGCCACAAAAACAACGGCGATAACGATCCCTATTCAGCGAAAATATTTTCTGGCCATGACAAAAAACTCCATATTGTGGAAATCGACGGCGAAAAAAGGGGACGGCTGCGCCATCAGCCGTCCCCTTGGGAAGAATTCGTTACCGTCCCGGCGGAACCATCCGGGCCGGCCCCCATCCGGGACCCATGCCGTATCCAGGTCCTCGGCCATATCCGAATTGCCTACCCTGTCCGCGCCATACCGGGAAACCCGCCTCATCGCGAAGCGCGAGGGTTTTTCCGCCCGCCGTAACGCTCTTGGCAACGAAAAAAGTCTTCGAGCGGTAGCCCGCGGGGGACGCCACGACGGTGATCTTTTCGCCTTTTTTCAGGGAGAGCTTTTCGCCCGTGAGATAAAACTCCGGACCGAGCATGACGGTGAGCGTTTTATCCTCGCTCTCGACGGTCAGCGCCTTCATTCCGAAAGGTCCGAAACCACCCACGGTTTCATACGTCACCACCTTGCCGATGATGGTCTGGAGAGCGGAAGAGTCGAAATGCATCGGGCCTGCCCCCCGGCCCGGACCAAAACCCGGGCCTCTACCAGCTCCCGGGCCAAAACCTGGACCTCCGCCGCATGCATTCCACCCCGCACCTCCCCCTCGGCCCCATCCCGGGCCATGCCCCCAGCTCACCCCCATCGGGACAAACGAAATCAGGCCCAAAACGAAAATCACCGCCAGCAGCAAACCCGATACCGCGAATAACCCTTTCATGCCTTTTCCTCCAATGGAGGGGCACCGTTTGTCCGGAAGGGCCATAACGATTTGGAAAGAGGAGAACCCTTCTTCTCTCTCTGATGGGTTAGACGCAAACACTTCCCAAAAAGTTCCTGGTCAATATTTGAGCCTTCCAGGAAAATTCATCCTCCGGCGAGGGGACCATGAAATCGCGGAGGAGTTGTCATCTCCCTGGCGCGAGGGATTCTTCCGCGCGGGAGCGCTCAAGCACCCCCGGAGGCCTTCCGGGCGATTCCACGAGCGCCGCGTCTGCTCCCGCCATCTCCATCTGAAGGACGACTTCGCCAAGCTCGTCGCCTGGCGAAATCCGAATTGCGCGCGCCGAGGGGATATCTTCCACCACCAAATCGCCTGCGGTAAGAAATGTCTCGGGGGCCCGGACGCGTTCCGAAATCTCCTCCCCCCGGAGAAGTCCCAGCAACCTTCCCCCTTCCCCGCACACCGCCACCCAGAGCGCGTTCTTCCGGTTCATGGACACCCACGCCTCTCGAGCATCATCGTCTGCCTGAACGAGCGTAACCGCATGAAGAAAACATTCGCGGACTTTCATCGTTCGTCCCCATTGGCAATCGAAAAGAAGTTTGTCAGGAACAAATAAAGATCGACCGAAACGAAAAGGCGGGTCTTACTCACCTCGGAAGACGGGCTTGCGCTTTTCCTTGAACGCGGCGAGGGCCTCTGCGAAGTCCCTTGTGAAGTTGAGGGGCATCCGGTTCGCGTTTGAGAATTCAATCGCCGCCGCCATAGGCATATCGAGCGTATGGCCGATCACCTTCTTCGCCCCGCGCACGCCGAGCGGACCGTTGGCCGCAATCTTCTCCGCCGTGGCGAGAGCCTCCGCCATGAGATCCCCCGAAGGCAGCGCCCGCACCGCCAATCCAACGCGCTCTGCCTCGCGGCCGTCGAAGCGCTTCGCTGTGTAGATAAGCTCTTTCGCGGTCCCGGCGGGAATAAGGCGCGGCAGACGGACAGTGCCCCCGGCACCGGGAAAAATACCCAAGGCACACTCAGGAAAACAGAGCGTGGCACCCTCGGCGACATACCGGATATCGCAGGCGAGGGATATCTCCATCCCCCAGCCGAAGGTGGGGCCGTTGATGGCCGCGATGGTGGGCATCGGAAGGTTTTCCCACCGCGTGACGGCCTCCATGCCGAGCAGCTGGTAGCGGTCGGCGTCTTCTTTGGTGTGCGTGGCGCTTTCCTTGAGGTCGCGGCCGGTGCTGAAGGCGCGCCCCTCGCCGGTGAGCAGTACGACCCGAACGTCTTTTTCCTCCATCAATTCCAGCGCGAGCGCGTTGAACTCTTCGGCCAAATTCATCCCGAGGGCGTTCAGCCGTTCGGGCCGGTTGATTGTCACCCGGCCGATGCCGTCCTCAAGTTCATATTTTAACTCGGTCAATTCGCGCACACTCCCCTCCCCTGGAAACGCGCATATGGAATATTCCTAACTCTTGAGATGCCCAGCGACTTCGTCCACGAAATTAAGCGTGGTGGTGCGCATCTCGTCGGGATTCAGATTACTCACTGGATGGGGAAGCTGGACGTAGGGATGCCCTTCCATCCCCTTTCCTTTGAACTGAAAATCTGCCGCGGACCGGAACGCCTCGGTGATGATCGTGGTCGAGGGAATCCCCAGTTTTTCGAACTCAACTGTGTCGTGCACACTGCACAACGTGCAAGAGCCTCAGCCCCCCAGGGCGGCGATGGCCACATCGACCTCGTCCGCCATTTCCCGGATCATCTCGTCCGTGGCCGGCTTGGAGTAGTGTTCCTTGCGACGGATGATGACCTTTTTGACATCATACTTTTCCCGGAGCGCGTCTCCGATCGTCTGGAGAATGATGTCCGCCTGCTCCTTCGTGTTGTCGAGCAGACCAACCACTTTCCCGCTGAGATCCGGCGGGCGGACAGCCGGAGACACCGCCTCCCGCTTGCTCCCCGCCGTCGGGTCGACGAAACCCATATTTCCCGCCATGGCAAACTCCTTTCTATAGGGAATCAACAAATTCGCCCACTATCATATTCTGGGCCCGTGCCCCTGTCCATATCGGGAAAATGCCTCTTCAAGAGCATCTAGCCTCACTTTTCTCCATCAGGTATTTCTGACAAAATCGGCCCTCTGGCGAAGACTGGAGCCAGGCCTGTTTTTCAGACAAAAACATCCATTTCATGGAGTGAAACCATGGCAACCCTCGACATCATCGGAAAATCTAACCCCCGCTACGACGCCCTTCCGAAAGCGGACGGCTCGATGCCCTACGGGGAGGACATGATGCCTCCCGGTGCGCTTTTCTGCGGCGTACTCTACACCCCGGTACCCTATGGCCGCCTGAAGAGCATCGACACCAGGGCCGCCGAGCGCATCCCCGGGGTGGCCGCCGTACTCACGGCGCGGGACATTCCGGGTAAAAATCTGCGCTACGGGTCGAACACCCCGAAGCACGACGGACAGCCCATTCTCGTTGAGGACAAAATCGAATTCACGGGTGACGCGCTCGCCGTTGTGGGCGCCGAAACGCGAGAGGCGCTCGAGGCTGGAATCACGGCGATAAAGGTCGAGATCGAAGCTTCTGAAGGCATCTGGACAACACGCCACAACGAGGACACCGCCGAAAAACGCCAGGTCTGCGACTTCGAAGTGAAGCGCGGCGATATCAAATCGGCTTTTGCCGAGGCAGAGGTCGTGGTGGAACGTACCTACAAAACGCAACTCGCCGAACACGCCTTTCTTGAGCCCGCCTCCGGTTCCTCTTGGATAGAAGAAGACGGCGTGCTCACCATCCGCGTCGGCACCCAGCTGATCGAATACTACCGGGCCATCGCCGCCATGCTGGGCATCCCGCAGAGCCGGGTGCGCCACCTGGGCACTTATGTCGGCGGCGGCTTCGGAGCCAAGGGCATGCTCACCGTCGAGCCTTACCTGGCGCTGCTCACCCACCTCACGAAACGGCCCGCTATTATGGCAATGGGGCGCGAGGAGGGAATCCGAACCACCGTGAAAAAACATCCCTTCGTGATGCACTACCGCACCGCCGCCTCAAAAGAAGGAAAAATCATCGGGATGGAGGTGGACGTCGTCGGGGACGCCGGAGCCTACCCATACAAGTCGAACCTTTTTCTCCTCGGCGCGATGTGCATCGCCACGGGCCCCTATGAAGTCCCGAACGCTCAGATCCGCTGCCACGGCTACCTGACCAACAACCCGATCACAAACGCGATGCGCGGAGTAGGGTCGAACCAGGTCTGCTTCGCCTACGAAAACCAGATAAACCTCGTCGCCAAAGAGCTGGGCATGGATCGTTTCGAACTCCGGAAACGCAACTTCATCCAAAAGGGCGGAAAACTGGCGACCGGCCAGGAGATTCCCTTCAAACCCAATCTGGAGGGCTGCCTCGAAAGCGCCATCAAGGCGCTCGGCGCGCCATCGAAGGCCGAACCCGGAAAACGGATCGGCCAGGGTATCGCGGCGAACATCACGGGTTACGGCCGTCCTTTCGACGACGCCAACGCCGCCGTTCACATCGAACCGGACGGAAGCGCGGTGGTGCGGGTGAGCGCGCCCGACATCGGTGCGGGGCAGGGCGCGACACTCCAGTCCATCACAGCGGAAGTGCTCGGCCTTCGGCTCGATCAGGTCTCGACCCGTCTCTCTGACTCGGCCACAACACCGCTTTCCGGCATCACGGCGGGCAGCCGTCAGACGATGATGGCGGGAAATGCCGTCCGGTCCGCCGCCGAAGAGGTGCTCAAGGCGCTTTTGAAGGGGGCGAGCGCATTGCTGGAAGCCGCCGAAAGCGATATTCGCATCAGCGGCGGGGAGGCGTGGGTGACTTCAGCCCCCGAGCGGCGGGTGTCCGCGGGCATGGCGGCGGGCAAGGCCAAGGAGCTGGGCGAATCTCTCCACTGTAGCCACGGATTCACCACCCCGGGCCATGAATATGAAAATCCCGAGCGCTACATGGGCGGGATGGGCGGCTGGGCGGACTACACCTTCGGCGTCCACGCCACCGAGGTCGAGGTGGACATCGACACGGGCGAGGTGAACGTTCTCAAGCACGTCGCCGCCCACGACGTGGGTCGAGCCCTGAACCCCCAGAGCGTCGAAGGACAGTTTGAGGGCGGCGCCGTCATGGGAATCGGGTACGCGCTGCACGAAGAGATCACCATGACCGAGGGAGACTGCAAGTCGCAAAGCTTCCACGAATACCTGATCCCCACCTCATCGGACATTGGCGATTTTCAATCCGTCATCCTCGAGTGCGGCGAGGGCGCGGGACCGTACGGCGCTCGGGGCGTCGGAGAACCTCCCTGCAACAATGCCCCGGCGGCGGTGGCACTCGCGGTGAATGAAGCCATTGGTAAAGTCGTTTACGAGCTTCCGATCACGCCCGAAAGAGTGTTCCGGACGATTCAGGGAAAAAAAACGAACGGAAGAAACGGCCGCTAGATCCAAGTCCCGTCTCCAAAAAAAAAGACCCGGCAAGAACCGGGGACTTTTTTTGGACAACTTCATTGATACTCGAAAATAATCTCTAGTCCTCCAGTACCCACCAAGCCTCGGGAGGAATGTGAACAGAGACGTCTTCGGTGGCGGGTGGTGCGTCCTTGGGCGCCTGGCAGCGGAGCTCTGCATCCCCCACTCGCACTGTCAGGTCGTAATTCTGTCCGAGAAACGCGCGGCGCTCGAGACAGCCCCGGAATACTCCCTCACCATCGGATGAACCGCCGACGGTGATGTCTTCGGGCCGAACGACCATCCCCACCTCGCGGCCCGGCTCCAGGGCGAAACCTTCCGGAGGATTCACCTGACATGGCGCGTTTAACGGGGTCTTGATCCACGCCCTCCCGTCCCTCACCTCGGAGACCTCGCCATTGATGAGGTTCGCCTGCCCCACGAACCCGGCCACGAAACGAGTGCGCGGCCGCCGGTAGATTTCCTCGGGCGGGGCGACCTGCTCGACCTCGCCCAGGTTCATCACCACGACGCGGTCGGCGACCACCATGGCCTCCTGCTGATCGTGGGTGACATAGAGCATGGTAAGGCCGAGGCGGTGCTGAAGATCACGGATTTCGAAGCGCATCTCCTCCCGCAGAGCGGCATCAAGATTAGAGAGCGGCTCGTCCAGGAGGAGCAGGGTCGGCTCCACAACGAGCGCCCGCGCGAGAGCCACCCGTTGCTGCTGACCACCGGAGAGCTCAGCGGGATAACGACCGCTCAGACCCCCCATTTGAACGAGTTCGAGCGCCTTCTTGGTGCGTTCGGCCACCTCGGAGCGGGAGAGCCCCTGGATGCGCAGCCCGAAGGCGATGTTCGCGTCCACCGTTTTATGAGGCCAGACGGCGTAGCTCTGGAACACCATGCCGATGCCACGCTTCTCGGGGGGAATGGATTCCCCGGCCGCGGCCACGCGGTTTCCGTCAATGTGAATCTCGCCGCCGTCCGGGCGGTTGAAACCCGCCACCGCGCGCAGGGTGGTGGTTTTGCCGCACCCGCTGGGCCCGAGGAGCACGACCGACTCGCCTGTCTCCACGACGAGGTCTACGTTATTCACCGCGACCACGTCGTCAAACCGCTTGGTGAGGCCTCTGAGCTCGAGTTTGACCTGCGCCACGAATCTAAACCTCCTGGACACCCTTGCCGATCACGCTCTTCACCAGATAGACCGAGGCGAAGCTGATCACCAGGATCACCACCGAGATCGCGGCAGCGACCTCGAAGGTGCCGTCCTCGAAATAGTTGAACACTATGACCGCCATGGTCTCGGTTCCCGGCAGATAGAAAAGAATACTCATGGTGAGCTCTCGCAGGCAGATCGAGAAAATGAGCACCCACGCGGCGGCAAGCCCGCCTTTCAAGAGAGGAAGCGTCACCTCTCCCATCGTGCGGAGCCACCCTGCGCCGAGAACTCGGGCGGCCTCTTCCATCTCAGGGCTGAGCTGTTTGAGGGCGTTTCGCGCGAATATATAGGCGAACGCAATCCGCTTGACGGTGTAGGCCACCAGAATGATCCAGAGCGTTCCGTAAAGCTCAAATGGCGGGTGAATAAAGATGAGAATGAGCCCCACCGCCAGCGCCACCGAGGGAAACGCGAAAGGCACCATCGCCAGAAAGCTCAGCAAGCCCCGCCCCGGAATTTCAGTGCGCTCGACCATCCAGACGATGGCAATCGCCAGGAGCACGCAGATGGTCGCCGCTGCGAACGAGAGCCTGAGCCCGTTACTTACCGCGGTATATACGTCGGGCGAGTCGGCGATGACAGTATAGCTTTCAAGCGTCAAATTCTCCCAGGAGATCGGCTCCCCCCAACTCGAGAGGAATGAGGATATCACCAGCGTCGAGACCGGTAGCAGGAGGCCCAGGAACGCAATGAGCAAGCAAAATGCAAGAAGCGCCCATTTCCAAAGGCCCAGCTCGATCGGCTTCGCGCCGGCGGCCCGCCCGGTGAGGGTGGTGAACCGCTTCCGGCCGAGGAGCCATTTCTGAACCCAGAGCGCCACAACAGTGAAGCACATGAGCGGAAGCGCCGCCGCCGCCGCGAGTTCAAATCGCGGAGGATGCCTGAAGAGAACGTAAATTTTCGTGGTCAAAACATGAAACCGCCCCGAGAGACCGATCGCCCGGGGGGCGCCGAACAGCGCGAGCGAATCGAGAAAAACCAGAATCACGCCCGAGACGAGCGCCGGAAGCATAAGCGGCATCGTCACGCTCCACAGGGTGCGCAGCTTGCCCGCGCCGACGGCGCCGGCGGCCTCCTCGTAGCTGGCGTCCATGTTTGAAAGTGCGCTCGCCAAGGTGTGGAAAATCAGCGGATAAAGATGAAGGGTGAGAACAAAAATAAGCCCCTCGCGGCTAAAAATGCGGAAGGGAAGCGCCAGACCGATGCTTTCGAGGAAGAGGGTGACACTTCCCTCGTTCGGACCCAAGAGAAAAATCCACGATATCACCACGATAAAGCTCGGAACGACGAACGTTGCCGCGCTCGCCGCCGTGATCGTCGTCTTGAGCGGCATGTCCGTGCGCGCGACTGCCCACGCCATCGGAACCGCGATCAGGAGGGAGAAAAGCGTGGTCCAACCGCTGATGTAGAGGGAATTTTCGAGGGCGTCAATAAGGCCGCCCTCCTGGAACACGGAGATGTAGTTGGTCAGGGTGAACGGCCCGTCACCTTTTACCTGAAAGCCTTTCCAGAAGAGGGTGCCCAGCGGCCAGCCGACCAACCCCGCCAGCAAGAGGGCCGCCCCCACGAGTACGGCGAACTTGATTGGCTCTTGCCGGAGCGTGTGAGCCAACTCGCCCGCCCCCGCGGCCGCCCGGCGCACAAGGCGGCCAGCAAGGGAGGGAGACAAAGTGTCGTCAGCCATAGCGAGATATCCGCCTCGGGAGCGCGCTCCCTATTTCATCCCGAAGAAGGAATCGAACTTATCGAAAAATGGCCCTCTCGCCTTGATCAGCTGCTCGTTATCCGCCCGGATGAGCTTGAGCGAAGAGAGCGCTGGACCGAGCGGGGGGTTTCCCACGTCCTTGCGGGCGGAGTAGAAGTGATTTTTCACCAGAAGCTTCTGGATCTTCTTGCTGACGAGGAAGTTAATCAGAAGTCTGGCGGCGTTCGGATGAGGCGCGTCCTTGGGTGTGCCCAGGTTAACGGTGATCATGACCGTGCCGTCTTCATAGAAGATAGGCTTCAGAGGACGGCCCTTCTTCATGGCGCCCCATATCCGGTAGGTCGTGTTGCCCACACCGATGGGCCGCTCGCCCTTCTGTACCATCCGCAGCACCGCTCCCTGGCCCTTCTGGAGAAGGTGGTCGTTTTTGGCGAGACCCTTCACAAAATCCCAACCGTAGCGGTTAACAGCGGTGAGGTATTTCGGAAACTCAACACCCGAGGTGCGCGGGGTGGCGCTCACCGTTTTGCCCTTGTATTTCGCTTTGGTCAGGTCGGAGAGTTTTTTCGGAACATCCGATGTCTTCACTTTCTTGGTGTTGTAGACACCGGGGTGGAGGTAGATTGATACCGCGCGGTAGTGGTGCCCTTTTTCCACGAACTCGGCGGGAAGATCTTTGTCATTCGGCGCCTTGAAGGGGGCGAGAAAGCCCTCCCTCGTCCACCTAAGAAAGGTGGCCGGGTCGGTGTTGTTCATCACGTCCACACTCACCCGTTTGGCCATCCGCTCGGCCTCGATGGTGGGCACCTGAGCGCCCGTGCCCTTCCGGATGTGGCGGAGCTTGATGCCAGGATAGGCCTTTTTCCATTCCTTGGCGACCTTCTGATTAATCTTTTTCTTGGAGTTGCTGTACCAGGTGAGCGTGCCCTCTTTCTTCGCCGCCCGGTGGAGTGCATCCATCGAAGCGGCCCAGCCCGCCGCAGGAATGGCGAGAGCCAACAGTACAACGCCTGCAAGCCGTAGGGTAAAAGCCATCATGAGGTCTTCTCCTTATCCTTAGCCCTGCACGTTTGAAGACTTCTGCTGCGGGGACAACCTAGACTGCTCCCCGCAAAAGCCCTGACAAATCAGAACCCAGAGACTCCCCTCGATCAATTTGGTGAAATAAAAGCCTACCCGAGAAGGCCCTCAGGGTCAAAGCGGCAAAATGGGGTATTCTGGGTGATCCAGGGAAAACAGGCGAACGGAAAAAACGGCCACCAGATCCAAATCCCACCAAAACAAAAAAGACCTCCAATTCTCGCCGGAATCTTTTTATTTCGCTTATGCGCCGTTCCACCCGGCGCAGGCTTCAAGGCAACTTTTCCGGCGGCCTGTCCGTTTCAGTCAGAGAAGGAAAAACAGCTCCATCCAGACCCGGCGAATTCGCCAGGGCGGAGGCGATGCGGCGGCGGATCAACCACCAGCAACCGAGATAAAAAATGACCAGCGCTCCCCCTGAAACCAACGTGCCGATGGTCGCCAGGAAATTGAAAGTCCCGTGGAGCAGCATGGCGAGCAACAACCCGTTCCGGATCATTTTTCTGCCGGTTTCTTTATCCGAAAACTTTGCCATGCCCAAAGCGTAGCCCCACATCGAAGAATCCAGAACGTGTCCGGGAACAGAGAGCAGCGCCCGAAGGGCAAAAACCGTCAGCACCGCACTCGATGGATCTCCGGCATTTTCGGGGTCCAGGTAGGAAACGAACAGGTAGCCCACGTTTTCGAGTGAGGCGAATCCCAGGGCCGCTGCTGCTGCGTAAACGATTCCGTCCATGGGCTCGTCAAACTCGGCATGGCTGTAGGCCCACCGCGCCACAACGAAGTACTTGACGTATTCCTCGATGATCGGAGCCGCGACCACGGAGGAAAATGCACCGGTGCCGGAAAAGAAACTCGCAAAAAACCCCGCAGGAACGGTCGAGAGCATCCCCAGAAAAAAAGTCCGAACAATCAGGCGCTTGGGCTCAGGAGCCTGCTTGTCCTTGTTGTAGAAGTACCAGAGCCAGAAGATTCCGGGCACAACCAGCGAGGACCAGAACAGTGAAACCGTTCATCGAGAGCCTACGCCTCAAACGCCTTCGAGACGGGACGGCTTGCGCCAGTCCACCCGGACATGATCGCGCTGATCGGGCCGGGAACCCCCCCGGCGACAATGATAATCAGATCGGAGGAATTTTTTATCGTCGGCACAAAAGCGTTGTCGTCGTTCAGGTCCACATCGATGGGAAGGTTTTTGATCCGGTCTTCGTGATACCCCCCGCCGCGCTTGAGCTCGCCCAACGTCCGCCCCGCCATTTTGCAAAGCCGATCCTGGACATCGGCCTTTGCAAGCCCGGCGCCGGAGAGAGTGGTTGTGTGCTCCGGGCTGATGGCGACCGCCATATCCGAGCGCCGGAGGGCGTTCATTGCGCCAAGATGGGCCATGGTGTCGGCGATACCGATCAAGAGGGACTCTGGCTCGCGGCTCGTGTCGTCAAACATCAGCTTCGGGTTCTCGACGGCAACCGCCGTGACAACGTTCTCCTCCGCGTGGAAACCTCGCGTCACCGACAGCGGCTCCCAGGGACTTTCTTCTTCGTTTTCGCGAATACAAAAAGTGAACCGGCAGGGCTGGGAAAACGTACTCATCGAGCAGATGTTGGGAATCCCCCCTCCAAGATTGTGAAGCAGGAGCCGGATCGACCGGCCGATCGTCGCGTTCGCCCGAAAGCCGGGACCGAAGCAGCCCGATCCGCCCTGAAGGCCGATCTCCCTGGCGTAAGGGCCGTTCACAATCATGAGCGGAGCGACGGAGTGCATGGTGCCCTGGATGCCGCCCATGCTGAACTGATCCTCGACGACCGCTTCCAGCCCGGCGAGGACAACCGGCATGTATTCAGGCTTGCAGCCCGCCATCACAGCGTGAGCCGCCACGGTGCGCACAGTCGCCGTCTCATCGATGGGCGGAACATTCCCCACCGCTTCTTCCGGATTGCGGCGCGTACCGGTAAGCATGTGTTCAATCCGTTCCTCGGTCGGGATGACGACCGGCAGACCGTCCGACCAGGGCTTGTCGAAGAAAAATTCAAACTCGTCATCAGGAAGGGACATGATATGCCTCCGCCATCTGGTGATGCCTTCGGAAAGAATAATTATACGGTGAACGCCTTCGAAGTCGCCCGGCTCGTCCCGTTCCATCCGTGCATGACAACGGACACGGGCCCGGGGATCCCGCCCGCGACGATGATCTTGAGGTCATTCGGATCTTTGATGGTGGGGACGAAAAATTCATCGTCATTCAGATCGATAGAAATGGGCAAGCTTTTCATCCGCGCATCCCGATAGTTTCCTCCCCGGCGCAAATCGCCCATCCGTCTTCCGGCCATCCGGCAAAGACGGCTATGGACATCCGATTTCGCAAGGCCGCTCTTTTTGCAGATAGCCGCCTGCTGCGGAGAGAGCGCCACGACGAGATCGGTGGCGAACCAATTGTTGAAGGAACCCATGTGGGCCATCGTGTCCGCGACGGCGATGAGGAGTCGATCCGCATCGCTGCTAGTGTCGTCAAAAACGATCTGGGGATTTTCGACGGCGACGAGCGTGACAACGTTTTCCTCGGGTCCGAA
>CAMYJL010000010.1 GCA_947258645.1 uncultured Nitrospinota bacterium | reverse complement strand
CGATGACCACCACGCGCCCGCCCTTCGGCGCGGCCTGGAGGAGCGGGTGGCATTCCCGCAGCACGGTTAAATTCGCGTCCATGTTGACGGTCATCACCTGATGCCACTCCGTCAGGGAGAGCTCGGCGATTTCTCGGCTGGCGGGGAAAATGCCCGCGTTTAGAATGACCATGTCCAGTCCGCCGAACCGGCGCACACCCCGTTCAAGCGAGGCGTCGATCTCCTCCTCAATGGTGACATCGCATTTGATCCCGAGGTAATCGGGCCGCTCGAGCAGCTTTTCAACGGAAGCGTCGAGATCGAGGCCCACAACGGCGGCGCCCCGCTCGAGCAGCGACTCCACACAGGCCCTTCCGATCCCCGACGCGGCGCCGGTGACAAGGGCCGTCTCGCCCGTGAAGAGGGGCAGATTCTCCGGCTGGAGGAGCTTGGCCTGCTCCGGTTCCCAGTACTCGACGTCGAAAATGTCCCGGGCGGAGAGCGCGCGGTATCCGCCGAGCGCATCGGCGCGCAGGATGATCCCAATGGTGTGCCCGTATAGGTCCGAGGCGATTTGGGCCTCTTTCGCCGTTCTCCCGGCGGTGCACAGGCCGAACTCCGGGTCGAGAACAACGCGGGGGGCCGGGTCGAGCATGATCAGATTTTTTTTTGAATGTTTGGCGCCCGCCGCGAAATATTCTTCGTAGCTTTTTCGGTATGCAGCGGCGTCTCTCCCCAGCATGGGGACTCTCTTGGTGTAAATCACATGATCGGGCGTGGCGGGGCCTTGTTGCGAAAGTTGCGGCGCATCGTCGCGGCGGGCAAAAGCCCTTCCCAAGGAAGTGTTCCTGACAGAAAGAATGAGGGGACGCTTCGCGGCAGCGGAAATTTCTCCACGGAGCCGGGTCAGCTGGATTCGCAAAGGTCCTTCGACCGGCGTTTCATCGGCGGGCGGGAGGTCCCACGCGTCTTTTTCTTTCAGGAATTGCTCTGCCATGTCCACGAGGGCGATCATCCGCTCGTAGGATTCCCGGGCGGATTCTCCGAACGAAAAAATCCCGTGATTCATAACCACCATGCCAACGGTGTCCTTGGTGGCGTTTTGGGAATATACCTCGGCCGCCGTCCGGGCCAGAAGGAAGCCGGACATCACATAGGGGATGACGACAATCTTGCCGCCGTAAATGTCGCGGATGCGATCCGCGCCGTTTTCGGTGTTGGTGATGGAAATCACGGCGTCGGCGTGGGTGTGGTCCACGTACTTTCCGGGGAGAATGGCGTGGAGGAGGGATTCGACGGAAGGAGAGGGCGCAGAGGGGTCCGTCAGATGCGCCCGGAACGCGTTGAGCAGCTGCGAATCGGAAAGGTTCTCCAGTTTGACGAGTTTTTTCAGGCCTTCCAGGCGCACCGGGGAAAATCCGGCCCCTTCGATGGTGGCCAGGTCATGGCCGCTGCCCTTGATGTGAAGAACCTCTTCTTCTTCGCAGAATATGTTTTTTTCGTGGATTTTGACGGAGGTGTTTCCGCCGCCGTGCAGCACCAGGGACGGGTCGCGGCCGAGGAGGCGGGAGGTGTAGATCCGGAGACCGAGGTCCCCCTGGAATTCTGCCGCTTCCCGGTCATTCCACAGGCTTTTCATTCGAAATTCCCTTTCCTCACGCCTTTCTGCCTGAGGCCGGGCATCGTGTAAAGAGGGGTATGGGAGGTATACGTGGAAAGGAGAGGCTGCCCGGTTTGTTCCTGCCTGGCCCCCCTCGGAAGTTGGATTTATGATATCCGGCGAGATGGGAGGAGCCATGGCTCAAAAAATTCTCATAGTCGAAGATGAAGCCGATATCCGTGAGCTGCTTTCTTATAACTTGAAGGCCGAGGGCTTCGAGGTATCTGAAGTGGGAACGGGGGGAGAGGCGCTTCATGCCATTCAGGTGGCTTCTCCCCATCTTCTTCTGCTCGATTTAATGCTTCCCGATGTTTCCGGCTTGGAGATTTGCCGCAAGGTTCGGCGCGATCCCGCCATGGCCGGTATTCCCATCATCATGTTGACCGCGAAAAGCAGTGAGGTGGATCGGGTCGTGGGCCTCGAACTCGGGGCTGATGATTATGTTGTCAAGCCTTTCAGTGTCCGCGAGGTCGTCCTTCGAGTGAAGGCGGTATTGTCTAGGGCCGAAGTTCAGGAAACATCCGATGAAGAGGTCATACGTTGTGGAGCGCTGACTGTCGATGTCAAGCGTCACACTGTGACGGTGGATGGCCGCCCGCGTTCTCTCACGGCGACGGAATTCAGGTTGTTGCATTGGTTGGCTTCGCGTCCGGGCATTGTTCATGATCGGGACTCGTTGCTTGATGCCGTATGGGGAGAGGATTCCTTCGTGACCCCCCGCACGGTGGACACCCACATCCGCCGCCTCCGGGAAAAGCTGGGTGAATCGGGGCGGATGGTTGAAACACTCCGGGGAGTCGGGTACCGATTCTCTGAAAGCTAGCATTTCTATTTTCTTTTATGAGAACTCCGGTGAGATTGCCGATACGCTGGAAGTTGACGATCAGCTATCTGGTGGTTGTCGTCGCCGTCCTTGCCGCCGGGATGGTGTACCTCCAGGTAGGACTTTCTGCGCAACTTCGGGAACAACTCGAAAAGGGCCTGACGCGGGAGGCTCATTTGGCGCGACAACATCTTCGCGCCGCCGAGGGCCGAAGAACCGGCGACCGGGAAAAGATCGTTGACGAAATCGCAGACCAAATTGGGCGATCGCTCAGTCTTCGCATCACAATAATCGCCCCGAATGGGCGTGTGGTTGGAGACTCCGAGCTTTCTGTTGATGCCTTGAAGCGCACCGAAAATCATGCCGGTCGCCCTGAAGTCGTGGAAGCCCAAAAAAGCGGGATCGGAAAGAGTGTGCGGGCCAGCGAAACTGTGGGGAGGGAACTCCTCTATCTCGCTCTTCCGATATCCGCCGGACCCGTACAGGGCGGCGTGATCCGGCTTGCCATGGATATTTCCGAAGTAGATGAGATTGTCGGCAAAATGCGCCGACTTCTGCTCTTTGCCGGGGGATTGGCGCTCCTGCTTGCGATGGCTGTCAGCTTCAGCGTTGGGAAAATCGCCCAACGCGCGATTTCTCACCTGAATCAAGGGATTGGTGCGATCTCCAGAGGAGAATATGGTCATCGAATGGCGTCTTCCCGTTTGGACGAGCTGGGCGACCTTTCTCGTGCATTGGATCGCTTATCGGAGGATGTCGAGGCCCGAATTGACGAACTGCGCCGGGAGCGAGATCGGTTTGAAACCATCCTTCAGGAAATGAGTGAAGGTGTCATGGTAACGGACACATACGGAAATATTGTCCTGGTAAACCCGGCGTTTCGCGGACTTTTTCCTTCTCTGCCTCTCATCCGGGAAGATTATCCAACTGCCCTGGACGTGCTTCGATCTCCCCAGATTCAGGAAACTGTCCAAAAAGCATTGTCCGCTTTGGATGGGACCACGGAAAGCGAGGTGGAAGTCGCGGGCCCTCCTGCGCGCACGCTCACCTCGCATGCGGCCAAATTCGGGGTGCCCGGCAGGGAGCAGCTTGTCGTTGTTTTCCATGATGTTACCGAGGTGAAGCGTCTTGAAGGGATCAGACAGGAGTTCACGGCGAATGTGTCGCACGAACTGAAAACCCCTCTGACAGCCATACGGGGAGCGGCGGACACACTTCAGAATTTGGCCCATTCCGATCCGGATGCGGTGAGGCGCTTCGCCTCCACCATCGTTCGCCATTGCTATCGTCTTGAAGCCTTGGTGGAGGACCTTCTTGAGCTGGGACGAATCGAATCCGAGAACGATCATGTTCAGCTGAGATCAACGTCCCTGAGAGATTCGGCCGATGCGGTGAAGCGTGTGCTGGAGCCGCTGTTGCAGCGGCTTCGGGTTCGAATGAAAATAGATATTCCGGAGGAGGCGGACACGGTGCTTTCCGATTCATCCGCCCTTGAAAGGATATTTATCAATCTTCTCGAAAACGCGGCGAATTACAGCGCTGAAGAGTCGGAGATATTGCTCTCCGCGCGCCTGGACGGCGATGGTTCTGTGGAAATTTCCGTTGTGGATCAAGGCGAGGGGATACCGCCGGAGCATCTTCCCCGGATATTCGAGCGTTTTTATCGTGTGGATCCTTCCCGTTCGCGCGATCGGGGAGGGACTGGTCTGGGGCTCGCCATCGTCAAGCACCTGGTCCAAGGCATGGGCGGCTCCGTTCGTGTAGATAGCACCCCGGGAGCGGGTTCTGCCTTTCGCATCCATCTTCGCAGGGGGGAATAATTTTTCGAATCTTTGGTTTGTGGCGATCTCTGTAATCGCCGTCGAAAGATTTTTTTTATTTTGTCGTTGGATTGTCACGAAAATGTAACATGGCATATGTATTATCCCCTCCAACGACGCGAATCCTTGAGTATCAAGTCCCTTTTAAGGGTGTGTTGGACGATGGAAGTGGTTGATTTGACACGGGAACGAATGAGGCATTTAATAAGGGTGCAGGGGGTTCCCGGGTCATTGGAAATTTTTTTCTAGGGAAGGGGGGAGAAACATGCGCGCCATCGTTCAGCTTTTCACGAAATCACCGTTCGGCGCCCTCCAGGAGCATATGACGAAGTCGGCCGAGACCGTGGAGCTGGTCCGGCCCATGTTCGAGGCTCTTCTCAATGGAGAGGACGAAAAGCTCGCCGCCATCGCCAAGGATATCTCCAAGATTGAGCACCGCGCGGATGAGATTAAAAACGAGATACGGGATTCTCTCCCGAGGAGTATTTTCCTGCCGGTCGATCGCGCGGACCTTCTGAGCGTTCTTTCTCAGCAGGACAGCATTCCGGATACCGTCGAGGATATCGCCTTTCTCCTCACCGTGCGGCGGACATTTGTTCCGCCCTCCTGGCGGGAGCCTCTTTTGCGGTATGTCGATGAATGCGTAGGAACTTTCCGGGCGACGCATGAAGTCTTCGGTTCGCTGGATAGTCTTCTCGAAGCGGGGCTGGCGGGTCCCGAGGCGGAGGATGTTCATTCTAAAATCGACGCGATCGGACAGCTCGAATGGAAAGCGGACAAGGCCCAGTTCGATATGCTCCGGATCATGTTCGACATGGAAGACGATCTGAAGCCGGTTGATGTGTACTGGTGGTCGAAGATTTTCCGCGAGTTGGGAGATGTCGCCAACTATTCAGAGAAGACGGTCGACCGAATTCGCCTGATGCTCTACAAAAAATAAGAAACGCCCTCCCGGTCATTTGCCTGTTATCTTGAATTGAGAGAATGTCAACTCTTCTCATATTAGTCGTCCTTGCGTGTGTCTTTGCCGTTTACATGGCCTGGAATATCGGCGCCAATGACGTGGCCAATTCCATGGCTCCCTCCATTGGAAGCGGCGCCGTATCTCTCAAGCACGCCATCTGGATCGCGGCGATCGCGGAATTTTCTGGTGCCGTACTCGTCGGCAGCTCCGTTACTTCCACCATCCGCAAAGGTATCGTTGATCCGGCCATTTTTCAGGGAAACCCGGAGCAATTCGTGCTCGGTATGACGGCCGCGCTCCTGGGGGCGGCCCTTTGGCTGCATGCGGCAACGATCATGAGCATGCCGGTTTCCACGACACATTCCATTGTCGGGGCCGTGATCGGCTTTGGACTTGTCGCCAAGGGCGCGGATGGGCTCAACTACTGGACCCTGGCGAAAATCGTTTTGAGCTGGCTGGTCTCTCCGGTGACAGGGGGATTGCTCGGGTTTGGAATTTTTTATTTCGTGCGCGAGAAAATTCTGGCCGCGAGGGAGCAAGATGAGGCGTGCCGCCGGTACGCGCCGTTCATTCTCTTCGTGTCCGTGGTTGTTCTGATCCAATCGTTTGTATTCAAAGGTATGAAAAACCTGAAGCTTCCAGTGAATTTCACCTCCGTCCTGTTGGTCGGTATTGCTATTGGTCTTATCGTTTTTCTGGTTTCCCGAATCTGGGTCAACAAAAACAGCGGCCGATGGGGAGACGGCAACCAATCTTTCTCGCACCGCTTTTTCACTTTTCTCCTCATCGCCACATCCGGCTACGTTGCGTTTGCGCATGGCGCCAATGACGTGGCCAATGCTGTGGGTCCCTTGGCGGCGGTGCTCGGCGTATTTCAGAGTGGATCGGTGACGGCGAAGGTGCCCGTTCCATGGTGGGTGCTGTTCATCGGTGGCGCGGGGATAGTGGCGGGCCTCGCCATCGCGGGTGGGAAGGTTATCGCCACGATAGGCAATAAAATTACCGAAATTACGCCCCACAACGGATTTTCCGCTCAGTTCGGGGCGGCGACGACGGTGCTTGTTGCCTCTCAGTTGGGCATGCCCATCTCGACGACCCACACCATCGTTGGGGCCGTTATCGGAGTCGGAATGGCCCGTGGCGTCCGGGCGCTGAATCTCAGGGTGATCCGGAACATCATCTCGTCCTGGGTTCTGACCTTGCCCTTCGCCGCCGGCGCAACGATGCTGGTGTATCGCCTGCTCGAGATATTTCTGGGGTGAAATTCAAGGGAAATATAAGCAGGAGAACGAAGCGGGAGATTTGGGCAGCAGGCAGGTTTCTTCGGTTATCCTTCTAAGGGATGGTAGGTGAGTTCCCCCGGCAAAGGCGGAAAGTCGTCCTCATCCTCTTCCCCTCCTTCGTTTTCGTATATGTGGTCCGGAGGACGCTCGTCCCAGGAAGATGAACTCTCTTTTTCTTCCGTGGCGACCTCCGGGGTATCTTTTTCCGGATGAGCCGGGACCTCTTCCTTCGGGAGAAGGGGCAGTCCGGCGAAGCTCCGGGTTCTCTCCGCCAGATGACTCCACCGCCGGCGGACTTTCGCGTTCTTGATCGCCATCCCAAGCGCTTTTTTCGATCCGATGAAAACGGCGAGCCGCTTGGCGCGGGTCAGCGCCGTATAAACCAGATTCCGCTGGAGCATGGGATAGTGCTGTGTGTGAAGCGGAATAACGACTGCAGGGTATTCGCTGCCCTGACTTTTGTGGACCGTGACCGCATATGCATGAACGACCTCGTCCAGCGAGCCCTTGGTGTATTCAACCCTTCCCGAATCATATTCGACTGTAATTGAACCGGCGGATGGGTCGATGTTTCGGATGATGCCGATATCGCCATTAAAAACATTTTTCTCATAGTTGTTCCGGATCTGGATGAGTTTGTCTCCCTGCCGGAAAGTGCGGTCGCCGCTCTTGATGGAGGGAATTTTAGACGGAGGGTTCAGTGCTTCCTGCAATTGTACGTTCAGTCTTTGGACTCCCAGGGAGCCGCGCTGCATGGGGGAAATCACCTGAACATCGTCGATGGGATCAAGTCCGAACCGCTCCCGAATCCGTTCCTTGCAGAGTTCGATGAGAATGTCGGCGCACCGCTCGGCGTCGTTCTCTTCGATGAAGTAGTAATCCCGAAGATCTTCCGCGGCCGCACCTTTTGGCTCCCGTGGCATTTCCCCCCGGTTGATGCGATGGGCATTCTCGACAATGAAACTCTCCTTCGCCTGGCGGAACACTTCCTGCAATCTGATGACAGGAACAACGTTTGAGTCGATCAGATCGCGCAGGACATTGCCCGGCCCCACGGACGGTAACTGATCCACGTCGCCCACCAAGATGAAAGATGCGGAATCGGGAACGGCCCGCAACAGATGGGCCATCAGGTGAATGTCCACCATGGACGCCTCATCGATAACGACGACATCGGCCGAAAGCGGTTGCGATGCGTCCCGTACGAATCCGCCCGAGGTCCAGCTGAATTCGAGCATTCTGTGAATGGTGCGGGCTTCATGTTTGGTGATTTCCGTCAGGCGCTTGGCCGCGCGCCCCGTCGGGGCTCCGAGGAGGACCGTCAGACCAAGTTGCGTGTAGAGCTTGGTGACCGCATCGACGATTGTTGTCTTCCCCGTTCCGGGTCCGCCCGTCACGATCAGCACTTTTTTCGTCAACGCGCCTTCGATTGCTCGAGCCTGGTCATGCGTGGCCATTCCTCCTTCCAGGGAGCGTTGGGCAACGGCTGACAGCCGATCCGGAAGTGTGTCCCCGTGTGCCCCTTTCCCGCGAAGAGCGGCCTCCATCCGGGGCTCGTCCCGTTGGCTCTGGGCCAATGTGGCCATGCGGCGGGCAACCTCGCTTTCAGCGGAATGGAAGGCCTGGGAATAAACGGCTTTCCGGTTATTTTTTGAATCCGTTTCCAACTCCTGTTTATCGTCCAACAAACAATGGCCGAAGCTTTCGATGACGACTCCGCCATTTCGATGGAGAGTCTCGATAGCCGATTCGACCAAATCCTGTGAGACGTCCAGGATTTTCGAGGTTTCGTGAATCAATACTCGATATGGAACGAAGATATGGCCTTCTCTCTCAGCGAGCTGGTTGAGAACGTACAGAATCCCGGCGGCGCAACGGCCCGGGGCATCCTTGGAGATCCCCATCTTCTGGGCGATTCGGTCAGCCGTGCGAAAGCCCACTCCGTATATGTCGGTGGCAAGGCGGTAGGGGTCTTCGCGGAGCATCTGGGTGGCGTTTGGTCCGTAGACCCGGAAAATTTTCTCGGCCAGATAGAGCGGGATGTCAAAATTCTGGAGGAAGAGCAGCACTTCCTTGACCTCGCTTTGCTTCTTCCAGCTTTCGATGACTTCGGCCAGTTTCTTTTTCCCCAATCCCGGCACTTCGAGGAGACGCTGGGGTTCATTTTCGATGATCTCTAAAGAGGCCTCGCCAAACAGGGATACGATTCGTTTGGCCAGAGCCGGGCCGATATTTTTAACTGTTCCCGAGGCGAGGAATTTTTCAATTCCGTCTGAAGTCGTCGGAATGATGGGATTGGCAATCGTCGCCTTGAATTGCCTTCCGAAACGGGGGTGGTCGCCCCATTCCCCCTCGAATTCCACCCGCTCTCCCTCTCGAATACCGCTGAGGAACCCGACGACCGCAACGGGAGGAAAGTCTCCATCCGGTTGAACGAGGAGAACGCTGAACCCCGTGTCATCCGCTCTGAAACGAATTCGCTCCACGATGCCGGCCAGCACATTCCCGCTGTCCGGGAACAGCCCCGCCTGTGGCGGTGCGCTGGGCCGGGGGCGATAAGGTTTGCGGGGAGGTTGAGTCATTCGGAATTTTTCGTTTCACGTGACTTCGCTTCATCCCATAGCCGATCGAGTTTCTCAAGGGAGACCTGCTCAGGCGAAAGGCTTTGGGCGCGAAGGGATGCTTCGATGTAGTGGAATCGCTCGGTGAAGCGTTCGATGCAGGCTCGGGTGGATTCCTCGGCGTTGATTCCCAGCTTTCGCGAATAGTTGACGGCCGCGAAAAAGAAATCACCCATTTCGCGCTCTTGCGCCTTTGTATCCCCACCGGCGGCGGCTTCTTTGAGTTCGCTCCACTCTTCCTCGAGCTTTTTGGCGGCTTCATCCGCCTCGGACCAGTCGAACCCGACCCGGGCGGCTTTCGATTGAAGACGCTGGGCCCTCTGGAGAGATGGCATCGCAATGGGAACGCCGTCGAGAATGGAAGGGGCGCCGCCATTCTCTCCCTGGTCCGCGCGTTCTTTCCGTTTGGAAATTTCCCAGTTCCGGAGAACTTCGTCGGTGGAATCGGCCTGATTATCCCCGAAAACGTGGGGATGTCGCGCGATCATTTTATCGGCCAGGGCCTCGGCCACTTCGGAGGCATCGAAAAGCCCCTTCTCGTGTGCGAGCTGGCAGTGAAAGATGACTTGAAGGAGGAGGTCGCCGAGTTCCTCCCGCAGTTTCGCCGGATCGCCCGAGTCGATGGCTTCGATGACTTCGTAGACTTCCTCAATCAGATAAGGTTTGAGGGTGTCGTGGTTCTGATCGCGATCCCAGGGACACCCGTCCGGCGCACGGAGGCGCGCCATGACATCAAGCGCCTTTTCAAACCCCTTCTTGGCGGAACCCATTTATGAATCCTCACGTTCGTGGTCATGCTCGCATATTCGGTAATTGCGGTGGAGCGTGGGCCTAAATCTACACCGGTACGGTGCAGGTGTGCCAGTTCGCCAAAATACCCTGAGGTTCTTCCCTATAGCACGAATTTACCGTTGGGACCACAAAATATGGTGTTTTCTCCTTGACACAACCCCCATATTCGGGGAATATCGGCCCATCGATTCGGAGGAAAGATTCCCCATTATTGAAGACGGATTTTTCGTTCCGGTGGAAGGGTTCTGCATTTTGATTTTGTCAGAACGGACTCGCCGTTTCGGGTAAAAAAGGTTCGCCCGCTCTTGCCCCCCGTGTTCCGTTAGTAAGGATCCGACCGATGACATCGGCGAGCCGGATACGCGTCCTTCCCGAGAAGCTGGCCAACCAGATCGCCGCCGGCGAAGTGGTCCAGCGCCCCGCCTCCGCGCTGAAGGAACTGATCGAAAACAGCCTCGATGCGGGTGCGCGCGCTATCCGCGTTGACCTCGAAGGCGGCGGCGCCCGGCGCATCCGCGTCCGCGACGATGGCCAAGGTATGGGTCGCGACGATGCCATCCTCGCTTTCGAGCGCCACGCTACCAGCAAGATCGCCACCGAAGCCGACCTCAACCATGTCGAGACCCTCGGTTTTCGCGGCGAGGCGCTGCCGAGCATCGCCGCGGTCAGCAAGGTTGTCCTCACCACTCGCCTTCGCGGCACCCCCCTTGGAACTGAAGTCCGCATCCAGGGTGGCCAATTCATCCGGGTGGTTGAAATGGGGGCCTCCGAGGGCACCGAAATCGACATCCGCTCCCTTTTTTACAACGTCCCCGCGCGGCGAAAGTTCCTCAAGACAAAAACGACAGAGCTCGCCCGCTGCGTGGAAGTCGTCCAGCGCGCCGCCATGGCCCATCACGGGGCCGCCTTCACCCTCCATCACGGAGGCCGCTCTCTGATCAGTCTGGAGGCCGTGCCCGGCCGCCTGCAGCGTGCGGCTGGTCTTCTCGGGAAAGACACCCTCTCGCACCTCATGGGGCTCACTGGTGAAGATTCGGACCACCTTCGTCTCAGTGGCTGGGTAGGCGCACCGACGCTCACCCGCTCCAACCGGGACGGGCAGTACTTCTTCGTGAACGGAAGACCCGTCCGGGACCGCCTGCTCATTCATGCGATCTCTGAAGCTTACCGGAGTTTCCTCCCGCATGGCCGACATCCCGTCTTTGCGCTCTTTCTCGACGTTCCTCCCGAGGAAGTTGACGTCAACGTCCACCCCTCGAAAGAAGAGATCCGCTTCCGGAAGGGCTCGTTCGTCCACGACAGTCTCCGTGAGGCCGTCGCCGCCCTGCTGGGTGCCCCTCCCCAGCGGCCCCGGCTCATCGTTCGCAAGCCGAACGGTCTCGGCGTCACTCTTCCGCCCCCCGGTGTCTCCCGGGCTGGAAGTTCCCGGCCGGATCGAACGCCCTCCCTTCTGGGCGGAGGCGGTTACATACCTCAGGCTGATGAAGGCCGTACCGGAGAAGCCCGAACTGCCTCCCCGGAAGTTTCCGCTCCCGCCGCCGGGTATTTTCCCGGAGGAGAAACATCCACTCTCTCCGAGGTGAGAGAAGCCGCCGCTCTCCAGGACCTGCCGCACGGGGCGCTTCCGCTCGACCGCGTACTCGTCCCGCCGGATCCGTCCCAGCCCGTTCTTCTTTCTGAGTGCCGCTACCTTGGGCAGTGGGCCGGATGCTTCCTTCTCTTCGAATCCGATCAGGGGCTTGTATTCGTGGATCAGCACGCCGCCCACGAGCGTGTGCTCTACAACCGCTTCCGCGATCAGTTCCGGGAGGGAAACGTGGAGCGCCAGGCCGCCCTCGTCCCCCCTGCCATCACCTTGCGCCCCGAAGAGGCCCTCCGGCTGGGCGAGCACAGGGAAACGCTCGACCGATCCGGATTCGAACTGGAGCCGGCCGGCGCGGGCGAATTTTTGATCCGCGCGGTGCCTGCCCTCTTGGCCGAACGCGATCCGGTCGGCTCGGTTCGGCGCGTGGTGGAAGGTCTGGCCGGGCTGGACAGTCCCATGAGCTTTCCCGACCTGATCGACGGCATCATCGCCCGGATGAGCTGCAAGGGCGCCGTCAAGGCCGCGCAGTCCCTTCACCCGGAAGAGGTCGCCAGCCTGGTGGAGGAGGTCGATAAAACACCTGGCCGATGGACCTGCCCACACGGCAGGCCCATCATGCTCATGCTGACGGTGGGGCCGGTCCGACGGCGGTTCCTGCGTTGACCGTCGAGACCGCATTCGCCTTGACAACCTGCGTGAGGCGGTCAAGAATCGAGGCAGGTGGAAGGAAAGGCATTCTTTTCGGTTTGATTGCTTAAACTGTTGTTTTTTATATCGTTGTATTCGATGCCGCCGAGTCCGATTTCCATGGCTCATATCAGGTCCCAGGCGATTCCCCGTGGCGTGTTCGAGGGGGGCTGGTTGGGGCAATTTTCATTGATGCCGTTGCCCGAACGAGATACCCGCCACCGCCATTCCCCCTCTCACTGGAGCCACAGCGAGGAATGCTGAGTACCCCTGTTGAAGAAGCCCTGACTTTTGACGATGTCATGCTCCTTCCTGCCAGATCGAGCGTCCTCCCGAAGGATGTGGATTTCAACATCGAGATTTGCAGCGGGTTCGAATTGCGAATCCCCGTCATCAGCGCGGCGATGGATACCGTGACCGACGCCCGGCTGGCCATCGCTCTGGCTCAGGAAGGCGGTCTCGGCGTCGTTCACCGCAACATGTCGATAGATCAGCAGGCAGCCGAGGTAGACAAGGTCAAGCGCTCGGAGAGCGGAATGATTCACCGGCCCATCACCATGCGCCCGGAGCAGAAAATCAGCGAAGCCCTGGAAGTCATGCAGTCATACCGGATATCGGGTGTGCCCATCACCGAGAAAGAGCGTCTGGTCGGGATACTCACCAACCGGGACGTCCGGTTCGAATCGGATCTTGATCGGCCCGTATCGGAACTGATGACGAAAAATAACCTCATCACCGTTTCCGAGGGCACCACGCTCGACGAGAGCAAGGTGATACTTCACAAGCACCGTATCGAAAAGCTCCTCGTCGTGGACGATGATTTTAACCTCAGGGGTCTCATCACGCTGAAGGACATCGAAAAGCTGCGGCGCTACCCCAAGTCGGCCAAGGACAGGTTTGGAAGGCTGCGTGTGGCGGCGGCGGTGGGCGTTTCTCCCGATATGAAAGAGCGTGTGGCCGCGCTGGTCGGGGCGGGAGTGGATATGCTCGTTCTCGACAGTGCTCACGGACATTCCGAGCGGGTGCTCGACGGGGTAGAGGCCATCAAAAGAGATTATCCGGACATGGCGATGATGGCAGGGAATGTGGCCACAGCGGAGGGTACCCGCGACCTGATATCGGCCGGCACGGATGTGATCAAGGTGGGTGTGGGGCCTGGCTCAATCTGTACGACACGTGTGGTGGCGGGCGTCGGAGTGCCCCAGCTTTCGGCGATTGCCAATTGTTCCGCCGCCGCTGAGGAAAAAGGGAAAAAGATCGTCTCGGACGGCGGCATCAAATATTCGGGGGACGTCGTCAAGGCCATTGCTGCCGGGGCACACGCGGTGATGATCGGAAGTCTCTTCGCCGGCGTCGAAGAAAGCCCCGGAGAAAAAGTCCTCTACCAGGGAAGAAGCTACAAGGTGTACCGGGGGATGGGCTCCGTCGGCGCCATGCATACTGGCATCAGCAGCGACCGCTATTTTCAGGAAGGCCCGAATGGAAGCCAGCAGGACCCTCACTTCAGCGACACCAAGCTTGTTCCCGAGGGGGTGGAGGGAAGGGTGCCTTTCAAGGGGCTGCTTTCGGCAACGATTTTTCAGCTCATGGGCGGGGTGGCTGCCGGGATGGGCTACACGGGGTGCGGCTCTATCGAGGCGCTTCGGAAAGACGCCAAATTTATCCGGATCACTTCGGCGGGCCTTCGTGAGAGCCACGTGCACGATGTGTTCGTCACGCGGGAGGCGCCCAACTACCAGCGCGACTAGAATTTTTTCGCCGGGGATTTTCTTGATCTTCGAATGAGCCGGTTTTCCGATTCACCTATGTTTTTTCCGCCCGCTTTCGCCCCAAAGAGGCACCCCGCTGCCAGCGTGAATGGTCATGGCTGACTCTAACGACAAAGCAACCGAAATAGACAGCGCGGACGATTTATTTTTCCCGGATGTGGAAGAAGAGGCCGCTTCTTCGACCGTGATGGACGAAGATGACGTTTCAGTTGGAGGGGCGGAGGAACCGTGGGAAGAAAAGAAAAAAGGAACCGGGCTTGGCTACCTGACATATTACGGTATCCCCGCTGTCGGGGCTTTGTTGATACTGTCCCTCGGGTGGACGTTTGCCTTTATTGCGCGGCGGGGACTCGCGCCACCGGGAAAGCCCAAACAGGTGGCGAAATCCGAAATTTTTGAGAAGCAACCCCTCTTGGAAAAACCCTCTTCTTTTTCCAAGGAAACGGCGAAGGCCGTGCCGAAAGATGTGGCTGTTCCGATCTCGAATCCTTTTTTCATCCCCCTCGAGGGGGGATCGTCCGGATCGAAGGGCGCTAAAAAGCCGGGGCCGACGGTTTTCCTGAATCTGTCCGTAAATGTTCTGGTGTCGAGCAAGGCGGCGGCGACGGAGTTTAATTCCAAGCGCGCCCTGATTCGGGAAGAAATATTCTTGCACTATAACCGTCTGACGCCGAAGGATCTGGAAACGGCCGAAAAACGCGAGCGGATTCGGCGTGAGCTGATCGCAAAACTCGGCAAGAAAATTTCCCAGGGGGAAGTCAAGAGCATCCTGTTCCAGGAGTTCTATACGCGTTGAGTGTTATGCACGAGCATCTTCTGATTCTTGATTTCGGATCGCAATATACCCAGTTGATTGCCCGGCGAGTCCGGGAGTTGGGGGTGTACTGCGAGATTCATCCGTGCACCGACCGGTGGCAGGACCACGTCGGCGAGGAGACGAAGGGGGTGATCCTCTCGGGCGGGCCTTCGAGCGTCTACGACGAGGACGCGCCGACGGTCGATCCGGGGCTCCTGACTCAGGGGGTTCCACTTCTCGGCATCTGCTATGGGATGCAACTTATGACGCATTTGCTCGGCGGCCGGGTGGGGCCGGTGCATGCCCGGGAATACGGGCGCGCGGAGCTGGTGGTGGACGAGCGGGTGGGGATATTCGAAGACTCTTCGGGCCGGGAGACGGTCTGGATGAGCCACGCGGATTCCATTGAGGCGCCTCCGCCCGGATTTCGACCGGTGGCGCATTCGAACGGCTCTCCCGTGGCGGCGATGGTTTCGGAGGACGGCAAGCGCTACGGCATTCAGTTCCATCCCGAGGTAATCCACACGCCGCGGGGCAAGGAGATTCTGAAAAACTTCGTGTTCGGTGTGTGCGGCTGCCGGGGCGACTGGACGATGCGCTCGTTCATCGAGGAGTCGGTCGAGCGGGTGCGCGCGCGGGTGGGCGATGAGCGGGTGATCTGCGGCCTCTCGGGTGGGGTGGATTCGTCGGTGGCCGCGATGCTCATCCACAAGGCCATCGGCGACCGGCTGACGTGCGTTTTCGTGGATACGGGGCTCCTCCGGAGGGGGGAGGCGGACGAGGTCATCCAGACCTTCGGGCGAAGGCTCGAGGTCAACCTGAAGCACGTGGAGGCGAGCGCGGAGTTCCTCGGGAATCTGACCGGGGTGACTGACCCCGAGGTGAAGCGCAAGCGGATTGGCGAGACGTTCATCCGGGTGTTCGAGCGCGAGTCGAAACGGCTGGGGGAATTCAAGTTCCTCGCGCAGGGGACGCTCTATCCGGACGTCATCGAGAGCGTCTCCTTCAAGGGCCCTTCGGTGACGATCAAGAGCCATCACAACGTGGGGGGGTTGCCCGAGCGGATGAATTTCAAGCTGGTCGAGCCGCTCAGGGAACTCTTTAAAGATGAAGTCCGGGCGGCGGGCGAGGAACTGGGTCTGCCGCACGACATCCTCTGGCGGCACCCTTTCCCCGGTCCGGGCCTGGCGGTGCGCATCCTGGGCGAGGTGACAGCGGAGCGGGCGGATACTCTGCGCGAAGCGGACGCGATTTTCATCGAGACGTTGCGGACGATGGGATGGTACGACAAGGTTTGGCAGGCATTTGCCGTCCTCCTCCCGGTGAGCACGGTCGGGGTGATGGGCGACAGCCGGACCTACGAGAACGCGCTGGCCCTTCGCGCCGTCACGAGCCAGGACGGCATGACGGCCGACTGGGCGCGGCTCCCCCACGATCTCCTCGACACGGCCGCCGGCCGCATCATCAGCGAGGTGCGCGGGGTCAACCGCGTGGTTTACGATGTCTCATCCAAACCGCCCGGCACGATTGAGTGGGAGTGAGCGATTGGCGCATGATTGGCATGGATTGCACGCCGATAATCTGCCTTTTCCGGAGAGGGGGAGTGTGAGTGCCAGGCGCGTGGGAATGTCCAAAATGCGGCAACACATCCTGCGAGTAGGACAAAATTGCCTCTACGGGCAGCGGCTTTTCCCGCTTCTTTAACGTGCAAAACAGGAGATTTACGACCCTGACTTGCACCCAATGTAAATATACGGAGCTATACAAAGGCGAATCATCGGCCCTGTCCAATATTTTGGATTTCTTCGGAAACTAGCACCGTTCAAGGGCCTTGAAAGCGGTGATGCGCCGTATGCATTTGTAGATACGAAACTGCCCGGCAATATATGTTCAAGTGGGAGTGAGTATGTCCGCCGAATTTGTCCACATACACCTTCATACCCAGTACAGCCTTCTGGACGGGACGACCCGCATCTACGACCTCATGACGCGGGCGAAGGAGCTGAACATGCCGGCCGTGGCGCTGACCGACCACGGCAACATGTTCGGCGCCGTGAAGTTCTATCACGCGGCCAAGAAGGCCGGTGTCAAGCCCCTCATCGGGTGCGAGGTCTACGTCGCCCCCGGCAGCCGCCACGACCGGGGGAGCGGCCGCGCGAGCGGGCGCGCCTACCACATGGTTCTCCTCGCCCAGAACGATACCGGCTACCGCAACCTCTGTTCCCTCGTGACGGCGGGCTTCACCGAGGGGATGTACTATTACCCCCGAATTGACCGCGAGATTCTGGAAAAGCTCGCAGACGGCCTCATTTGCACGACGGCCTGCCTGCGTGGCGAGGTGAACGACCACCTCCTGCGCGAGGACGTTTCTTCGGCGCGCGAGGCCGCCGCTTGGTACAAGGAGCTTTTCCCGGGCCGCTTCTATCTCGAGCTTCAGGATCACGGCTTTGAGGAAGACCGCAAGCTCATCCCCCAGGCGGTCGCCCTCGCCAAGGAGCTGGATCTTCCTCTCGTCGCCTCGAACGATGTTCATTACCTCCACCGCGGCGACCACCGCTATCAGGAGGTTCTGATCTGCATCCAGACCGGCAAGACCCTCACCGACACCAACCGCATGACAATCAAGAGCGAGGAATTCTACCTCAAGAACGGCGACGAGATGGCGTCGCTTTTCGCCGAAGTTCCCGAGGCGATCACCAACACCCTCGCCATCGCCGAACAATGCGACTTCGACTTCAGCTTCGGCGGCAGCCACTACCCCGATTTTTCCACCCCCAAGGGGAAGACCAAGAAGACGCTTCTCCGGAACCTCGCCGAGGACGGCCTGAAGGATCGCCTGCGCCAGCTCGGCATCAAGGGAAAGGAAGCCCAGCGCTACCGAGAGCGCCTCGACATGGAGCTCGACGTGATCAACGGCCAGGGCTACGAGGGCTATTTTCTCATCGTCTCGGACCTCATCTGCTACGCGAAAGGGCAGGGCATCCCCGTGGGGCCGGGACGGGGTTCTGCGGCGGGCAGCCTGGCCGCCTATTCCCTCGGCATTACCGGCATCGACCCGCTCCGCTATTCTCTTCTCTTCGAGCGCTTCCTCAACCCCGAGCGCGTCAGCCCGCCGGATATCGACATCGACTTCTGCATGGAGGGCCGCGATCAGGTCATCCGCTACGTTCAGGAAAAGTACGGGAGCGACAACGTCTGCCAGATCATCACCTTCGGCAGCATGCTCGCCAAAGGCGTCCTCCGCGATGTGGGTCGTGTCATGGATATGCCCTACGGCGAGGTGGACCGCATCGCCAAGCTCGTTCCGAACGAACTCAAGATCACGCTCGACGATGCCCTCGAGAAAGAGCCACGCCTCAAGGAGGCTGCCCAGCGGGACGTCAAGATCCAGGGTCTCATCGAAACGGCCCGGAATCTCGAGGGCAACATCCGGCACGCGGGAACCCACGCCGCCGGGGTCGTGATCGCCCCCTCGAAGCTCACCGAATTTGTCCCCCTCTACAAGAGCTCCGGGAACGGGGGCGAGACGATGACCCAGTTCGACATGAAAGACGTCGAAGGCCTGGGCCTCCTCAAGATGGACTTCCTCGGGCTCAAGACCCTCACCGTGATCGATCGGGCCGTGAGGCTGATTCAAGAGGACGGCGACGAGATCGACATCGAAACGCTCCCTCTCGACGATGCGAAAACCTACAAACTGATGTCCGAGGCTCGCACGACCGGAATTTTTCAGCTCGAAAGCCGGGGTATCCGCGAGTATCTCCGGAAACTCGCCCCGAGCACATTCGAGGATCTGATCGCGATGGTCGCCCTCTACCGGCCCGGGCCGCTCAACAGTGGCATGGTGGACGCCTTCATCAACCGCAAGCAGGGTCGAGCGGCGATCAACTACTACTTCGACGAGCTCAAGCCCGTCCTGGAGAGCACCTACGGCGTCATGGTCTACCAGGAACAGGTGATGCAGATATCCGCCATCCTGTCGGGGTTCTCGCTTGGCCGCGCCGATGTCCTCCGCAAGGCGATGGGGAAGAAAAGCCCCGAGCTGATGGCCGAGCAGCGGCGCGATTTCGTCGACGGCGCCGTCGCGCGAGGAAAGGACGCCAGAAATGCTGAGGAACTCTGGGACCACATCGAGCAGTTCGCGGGCTACGGCTTCAACAAGAGCCACAGCGCCGCCTACGCCCTGATCGCCTACCAGACGGCCTACCTCAAGGCGCACTACCCGCGCGAGTTCATGGCCGCGCTCCTGACCTGCGACCGGGACAACGCCGACAAGGTCATCAAGGACATCGCCGAGTGCCGCGAGATGGGGATTCCCGTCCTGCCGCCGGACCTGAACAAGAGCGAGAAGGATTTCATGGTCGAGGGCGATTCCATCCGGTTCGGCCTCGTGGCCGTGAAGAACGTCGGCGAGGCCATGGTGGACGCCGTTCTCCATGCCAGGAACCTGGACGGCCCGTTCAAGAGTTTGGACGATTTCTGCCGCCGGGTGGATCACAAGCAGTTGAACCGCCGCGCGGTGGAGAGCCTGATCAAGGCGGGTGCCATCGACAGCCTGGGCATGGGGCGCGCGCAGGCGGTCTCCGTTCTGGAGGCGGTGATGGAATCCACGGCCAGGGAGCGCCGCAGCATCGCCGTCGGGCAGGGCGCTCTGTTCGCTCCGGAGGACGTGACGAAGAACTCGATGAGCCTCCCGGACGTGCCGGAGTGGGCGGACAGCGTCCGCCTCGGATTTGAGCGGGAGATGTTGGGCTTTTATGTTTCCGGCCACCCGCTCAGCGACTATTCGCACATCATCCGGCGGTTCACCAACATGGATTCCCGGTGCCTTGTCGAACTGGGCGGGACACAAAAGGTCCGGATGGCCGGCCTCATCCGGTCCTCGAAGATACGGACGACGCGCGCGGGCAAGCGAATGGCCAACCTGCAGCTGGAAGATCAGGAAGGCACAGCCGAGATGACCATGTTCCCCAACGTCTTCGAGCAGAACTACACCCTTCTGGACGCTGAGGAGCCCGTATTCGTCGAGGGGAATGCCGAGGTGTCGGACGACGGGGTGCAGGTGATCGTTCAGTCCATTGGCTTTCTCTCCGAGGTGGAAAAGGGCAGCGCCCAGCGAATCGTGCTCCAGCTTCGGCCGGGGGAAGAAGGGTTCAGCCGCCTCTCGGCGGTGCGCGAGGTTTTGTCGAAATACCCGGGAGAATGTCCCGTGCGCCTCTCTCTCCGGTTTGAGGACAGAGAGGTCCTTGTTGAGGCGGGCCGGGACTTTGTCGTGGCCCCTTCGGATGAGTTGACGAGCGAACTGTCCGATTTGGTCGGCTCAGAGTCCGTCTATTTTGAGTGAGCCCCGCCCGGCGGCGAAAAATCCGGATGTCCGGGCGCATTTCCTCGGGCGCGTTCCGTTCGGGAAGGCGTGGGAGATTCAGCAGAAGATATGGAAGGGGCGTGCCGGTGGGGAAACTCGCGAAGACGTTTTCCTCTTCCTGGAGCATGAGCCCGTTTTCACGCTGGGACAGGGCGGATCGGAATCAAACGTCATCTCCAGGCTTTCTCCCAATGGAACGGGGGAGGTGCCGCTTGTCCGGGTCAACCGTGGCGGGGAGGTGACTTGGCACGGTCCCGGCCAGTTGATGCTCTACGCGTTGTGTGACCTCCGGAGGAGGGATCGCGACGTCCACGAGCACTGCCGGCGCCTGGAGGAGGTTTTCATCCGTTATCTGGCGGGTGTCGATATCGCGGCCGATCGGCGTAGCGACATGCCCGGCCTATGGGTGGAAGGGCGAAAAATTCTGTCCCTCGGGGTGGGGGCCCGCAGATGGGTTACCATGCACGGGGTGGCGTTCAACGTGTCGCCGGATCTCCGCTATTTTGAGATGATCCATCCCTGCGGTGAGGTGGGGGCGGATGTGACTTCCCTGGAGCGCCTGCTGGATGAAACTCCCGACCTGCGCGGGATGGCGGAGGCGCTGGTTCCCATTTGCTCGGACGTATTCGAAAGCGAGGTTTGCATGATTCCTGATGGAGAGGGTTTACCGTCTTCGGCCGCCCCGGCTGCGGGAGGTGGCGCGTGAGGCGGGGCGATGCAGGTTTAGGAAAAGGGGCGATGGTCTGGCTCGCGGGCGCGGCGCTCATCGTGATTGCGGGCGCGGCCCTGGCGGGGCAGGCGGCGGCGCCTCCGGAGGGCTCTTCGATGTGGAGTCTCTCGCCCGACGTCTGGGGGACGCTCAAGAAGGGCGGCTACGCGATGGTCCCCATCGGTATCTGCTCGGTCCTCTCGGTCGCGGTGGTGATCGAACGGTTCCTCTCGCTCCGGAGGAAGAATGTGCTGCCGGACGAACTGGTCACTGCGACAGAGCGCTACCTCCGGCGGGGTGATTATGAAGAGACCGTCCGCATCTGTGAGCGTTTCGACGTTCCCTTCGCGCATGTTGTCCGGGCGGCGCTGGGCCGGCGTCACCTGGGCATCGGCGAGATGGAGCGGGCGATGGTCGGCACCGGCCAGCACGAGGCGACCGTCCTCTCGAGAAATCTCCGGATGCTCGGGGTCATCGCCAACCTCACGCCCATGCTGGGGTTGTTGGGGACCGTCTTGGGCATGATTCGCGCGTTTGAGGTTATCAGTAAGGTCGGTACGGGTAATCCGGCTCTCGTAGCAGAGGGGATCTCAGAAGCGCTGATCACCACGGCGGCGGGTCTGGTCATCGGTATCCCGACGCTGGCGGCCTATCACTTTTTCCGCTCCCGGGGCGAGCGCTTTCTATTCGAGATCGAGACCATCGCGTTCGAGCTTCTTCACATCCTCACGCTTCAGATTGCGCCGGAAGAGGCCGGTCTGCGGGCCGGTCGACGGCCCCAGCCCCAGAGCGCCCCGCCTGCGGAAAGCAAGGAGGAGGCGTAGATGCGGTTCGCTACACGCGCGGAGGAGGACTACAGCCTCCAACTCACCTCGCTCATCGATGTGGTGTTCCTCCTCCTGATTTTTTTCATGGTGTCCACGACGTTCGTTGATTTCTCCCGGCGGATGGACATTCTGCTTCCCGAGTCGAAAAAGAGCACCGAGGTCGCCAAGGCGCAGAACTTTCTCCTTGAGGTCGGTGTCGAGAAGAAGCTCTCGCTCAACGGCGAGGCTGTATCCCTTGCCGACCTGGAGCGCCGCCTGAAGCAGGCGCGCACGAAGCCGGGGAAGCGGACGCTCATCATCAAGGCGGACAAGCGCCTCGACTACGGCTTTGTGGTTCAGATCATGGGGATCAGTTTCTCCGCCGGAATCCGCGATATGTCGGTGGCGGTGAAAGAGTGATATTTCTCGGCCCTTCTTTCCTCGATCCGTGAGGGGAGGGCACCGCCCGGCACCTGCCGGTCTTTATTTTCTGTGACGCTCTTTTCTTTTCGATGAATCCGTAAGGACGAAGGGGACGAGTTTGCCCGGTGAGGCGAAGGACTCGACGACGATTTTTCCCGGCAAAGAGGAGCGCCCGGCGCGCGTCCTGCTCTTCCGGCATGGGGCGGCGGAAGGTTCTGAAGACGGCCGCTTCATCAGCCGGACGGACACGGGTCTCCTCCCCGAGGGCGAGGCGCAGGTCCGCCGCGCGGCGGAGCGCGCGCGGCGCTGGCTGGAGGGTGTATCGGAGGGTGGGGGAGAGGTTTCGACCCACGCGAGCCCGCTCCTTCGAGCGCGGGAGAGCGCGTCGATCCTCTGCCGGGAGATGGCGCTGCCTCCGGCGGAGGTTGTGAACGGGCTCATTGAATTGAATCTGGGGCGCTGGGAGGGGGAGAGCTACGACTCGCTGATGGCGAAAGAGCCCGAGCGGCTCCGCGCGCATTATGCGGATTTCGTGCGCTCGCGGGCGCCGGAGGGCGAGTCGGTGATGGACCTGGCGCGAAGGGTGCGCCCGGCCTTCCGGCGGATTCGGGAGGCCGCCCGCGGCGGGGCGGCGGTCGTGGTCGCTCACGCGGCGGTGAACCGCGTCATCGTCCTGGACGCGCTCGGCGCGCCGCTCCGGAACTTTTTCCGGGTCGAGTTGGCCTTCGCTTCATTGTGCGTGGTGGATTTTCACGGCGAGTCGCCGCTCGTGCGCCTCATCAACGGATAGCGGCGCTTATTCGTCTTCGCCGCCCTTCGAGTTATTCTCCGCGCCTTTCTGCATCAATATCACGATCATGAAGAGAATGTTGAAGCTCTGGAGGACGAGGAGAAGTGCGTCCAGCAGGCGGCCGCTCGGGAGGACGACGGCCGAGATGCCGAGCGAGGCGGCGATGAGGAAGATGAAGAAGACGGTCTGGCGCTTCGAGAGGCCAAGCGCGTTCAACTGGTGATGGATGTGATCGTTGCCCACATAGTCGATCCATTCGCGGATGGACGTGACCTTTCCCGAGGAGACGCGGGCGACGGAGGTGTAGGTCATGTCGAAGAGCAGGACGCCCAGGATGAGCACCGGCATCGAGAAGGCCTTGATGGGCTCGTTGGTGTCCCACTGGCCCATGACGCCCATGCACGCGAGGGTGAAGCCGATGAAGGTGCTCCCCGCGTCGCCCAGGAAGATGAGCGCGGGCTTTTCCGCCCGCAGGTTGTAGGGGAGGAAGCCCAGGCATCCGCCCATGAGCCCCAGGCTCAGGAACATCAGGAAGGGCTGGTTCGTCTGGAGCGCGACGAGGCCGATGAAGAACGAGGAGATGGCGCCGAGGCCCGTCGCGAGGCCGTCCATCCCGTCCAGGAAGTTCATGGCGTTCGCGATGCCGATGATCCAGGTGAATGTGAGGGCGATCTCGATTAGGTCTCCCCAGAGGGTGGGGGGCATGAACGAGAGGCGAACGCCCGACGATACCACGATGGTGCATGCCGCGAGCTGGCCCAGGATCTTGTAGCGGGCCGAAATTTCACGGATGTCGTCCAACATGCCGATCAGGATGATCACCGTTGCGCCGAGGGCGACGCCCTTGATCTCAGGCGAGTAAAGGTTGTTGATCATGATGGCGAAGGCGAAGCCCATGTAGACGGCCACCCCGCCCATCAGGGGTGTGGGGCGCTGATGAATCTTCCGATCGCCGGGAACGTCCACGCTGTTCACCCGGAAGGCGAACGCCCGGACGAGGGGCGTGACGAACAGGGCCACCAGGAACGAAACCCCCGGAATGTAGAGCCAGCGGAACCCGTGGATCAGGAGCATCTCGCGTACCTGGGGGAGCAGCGAAAAGAAAAGAAGCAGGAACGAAAAGCCGTACAGGTAGGTGAACGAGTAGCTGAATCCCAGCTTCCGCGGGTTTTCGCGATCGACAGTCATCTCATGCGGCCTCGGCTGGGAAAAGGGTACAAACGGCATCCGCGACGGCGTCGGCCTCTTCTTCGGTCAGGGCCGGGTAGATGGGCAGCGAAAGGTGCCGCGACCAGGCGGCGTCCGTTCCGGGAAACGGGCCCTTCTCCATCAGGCGGTGCAGGGGTTTGTGAATTGGGCGTCTCGCGCCCACGCCCTTCGTCTCGAGGGCGCGGACGGCTTCATCCGGGGCGTCTTCTCCGTGTTTTTCTATCCAGCTGTCCGGTAAGCCGACCACATAGCGGTGGTAGACGTGCCGGCCGCCGGGCGGGTCTTCCGGAAGCGTTAGTGAAGTTTCGGCGAGGCGATTGGCGTAGCGCCCGGCGATCTCGCGCCGCCTGGCGACGAAATCCTCGAACCGGCGAAGCTGGGCCAGGCCGACCGCCGCCTGAACGTCGGTCAGCTTGTAGTTCCAGCGCGGGCGGAGGTCTTCCCTCCCGTCGTAGGAGCGGGCGTCGCGGGTAAATTCGATGATGTTTTCATCGTCGCTGAGGATCATCCCTCCCTCTCCGCCCGAAGTCATCAACTTGGTCGCGTAGAAGCTGCAGACCGCTGCCCGGCCGAACCGCCCGGCCATTCCCTCCGTGCGGCGCGCCCCGAGTCCCTGGGCGAGATCTTCCACCATGGCGGGCCCGAGTGCGGCCATCTCTTCCGCCTCGGCCGATACGCCGAAGAGATGCGTCACCACCACGGCGCGTGCCTCGTCGGCCGCCGCGCCCACGGTTTCGGGCGTCGGGTTGCCGGTGGCGGGGTCCACGTCGCAGAGGAGAACTTTTGCGCCGCACTGGTGGACCGCCTGTGCCAGAGCGGCGCAGTTGTAGCTGGGGACGGCGACCGCGTCTCCCGGCACCACCCCGGCGGCCAGCAGCGCCAGGTGGAGAGCGGCAAGGCCGCTGCTCACGGCGACGGCGCCCGAGCGCCCAACGTAGGTGGCCATCTCTGCCTCGAATTCGGCCACGGCCGGGCCCTCCGCCACCTGACCGGAGCGAATCGCGCTCGAGGCCGCCTGAGCCTCCGCCTCTCCCAGCGTGGGTTTCGAATGAGGGATGTAGTTCGTCATTCCCACCTCAGGGACTCAGGAACAGGCGGGCCGAACTGAAGCCCTCGGCGGCACCGACGCGGCCCTGGGTTCCCCGGAAGGTGGCGGTGGCGACGGCCATCTCGAGGATGTTGGTGCCCGGAATATTGGTTTTCGTAACCTGGGAGCGATGCTCTTTCAGGGCGGCGATCTTATTTTCCAACGTGGATGAGATGTCAACGAAGATCGCCGGCGAGAAATCGATGGTGGTGGGTCCTTCGTAAAACAAAAGGTTAGGAATGTACCGGGCGGCCGAGAGAGTGGCGGTGTGAATCGCCCGATGATCCTGATGGGTGTCGTTCCCGTGATGCACGAAGATGATGTTGGGATCGACCTTGCCCAGCTGTGTTTCCAGATAGCCGATGAATGGCTGATCCAGCGTGACGCGGGTGTCTTCGTATCCGCCGAAGATGATCTGGGCGCCGAGGGCTTCCGCCGCCGCGCGCGCCTCAATTTCGCGTGTCCCGGGCACGCCCCCCTGTTCGCCGCACGTCAAAACCAGCATGGTGACTTCGTGGCCGGCCATCACGTAGCGTGCCAGTGTGCCGCCGCATCCGTATTCCAGATCGTCCGGATGAGAGCCGATAGCGAGGATTTTCATCGGGCCGTAATTCCTTTCATCATGATCCGTTTCGTCACCGCTGGACAAAAATGGGATTGGTGACGATGTGCTCGCTCCGGTTCGCCTTCACGTCGAGCCGGTAGTATATCCGTCGGAACGGAATCGAATCTTTGTCGGAGTAGTCCACCTTGAAGGGCGTCTTGCCCTGGAATATTTTGCCCACCTCTCCCATCCGGATCAGCTCGACGCGAACCATAACCGACGATCCGTTTTGGGTGGAGACCTGAAACTGCACCCTCGGGGCGCCTTCGAGGCGGAGGTCGTCACCGTAGCCTGCGCTCTTTCTTCCGTCGCCGGAGGCAATTCGGAAGTGGTCCATCTGGAGCCGCGCGGTTGAATAGCCCCGAACGACATAAAAGCGCCCGTTGATGAGTGATCGATAGAAAGCGTCGCCCGAGAGTTCGTCCATCATGAATACGTTTTGAATGTCGGTGAGACGCTTTTT
>CAMYJL010000009.1 GCA_947258645.1 uncultured Nitrospinota bacterium | reverse complement strand
TTCCCTGTAAATACCCTGTAAAACAGGGAATTTGGAGAGAGGAGTTCGCAGTTGACTGACCCCACCTCGAATACGGTCCCTATCTTTCTAAAGTCCAATAATAGGATGGCGGGAATGCGTGGGAGTCGAACCCACCTGCGAAGTGATTAGCCCCGCACACTGGATTTGAAGTCCAGGCGGCACACCGGCACCGATCCACTCCCACGGGGAGAATACACCGCACGACCGCCGCGGAAAAGCACCCCCTCTTCACCGGAATCCCCCTTCTCTCCGGCCCTCCCGGCCGGGCTTGTCCTTCCCCTCCGAAACGCTTACAAATCTATAAAACCCTGATGAATTCATAGAATCACAGGAGGATTGCAGATGGCAGAGCGCGTGGGCATCGTGGGCATGGGCCTCATGGGCCAGGCCTTTATCCTGAACATGCGGAAATCCGATTTCGCCGTCCAGGGATTCGACGTCGACCCCGCCCGGATGGACGATTTGAAAGGCGTGGGCGGCCAGCCCGTCGATTCTCCCGCCGCGGCGGCCAGGGGCGTCAAGTGGGTGATCACCTCGCTTCCCAACAGCGACATCGTGCGCGAGGCCACCCTCGGTGTGGGCGGCATTGCCGAGGGTGCGGAGGAGGGCCTCTACCACCTGGACACGACGACCTCCCGGCCCGAAGACTCCGAGCGCATCTCGGGCGAGCTGGGCGAGCGGGGCATCCGCTTTCTCGATTCCGCCGTCAGCGGTACGAGCACGATGGCCCGCGAGAAAGATCTGATCGTCATCGCGGGCGGTGACAAGGATGATTTCGAGGCCTGCCGCTCCGTCTTCGAGGGTTTCAGCCGCGCCGCCTACTATATGGGCCCCGTCGGCTCGGGCGCGCGCACCAAGCTCGTCATCAACCTCATCCTCGCCGGGAACCGACTCGCCCTCGCGGAGGGGCTGGTTCTCGGCGAGAAGGCCGGCCTGGAGTCCGAGAACCTCCTCTCCGTCCTCCAGGACGGCGCCTGCAGCTCCAAGACGATGATCGACAAGGGTCCCAAGATGATTCACGCCGACTACTCGAAGCAGGGTCAGGTCAAGACCTCGCTCAAGGACTCGCGCCTCATGCTCGAGCAGGGCCAGCGCCTCGGCTCGCCCATGCTAATGACGAACATCTGGTCCCAGGTGGCCCAGATGGCTTACGAGAAGGGCTACAGCGAGAAGGACTCGGTGGCTTTCTACGAGGTGCTGCGAGGTATGGCGGGGCTCGAAGAGCGCGAGGGAATCGACGACGAGCCTTTCGGGAAGCATTAAAATGCTTGGTTTCCATCTGTTTTTGTGATCTCATCACCCAACGAACGGGAAAGAGAGAAAAAATGACCAATCCCTCCGTCGAGCTTGAAAGAATCGATCCGGAAAATGTCGTCATCAGCGAGCCGGTGGCGGGCTCGGAGTTTCCCGTTCATCTGATGTACTTGGAAACGCTTGACGGTCTCTACGCGCCGATTGGCCTCAGGAGGCCGTCCGGCAGCGGACCGTTCCCCATCGTCCTGCTTGCCTCCGGCAACGGCGGGGGCGGGATGGCCTGGGTCCGCGACGCCGTGCGAAACCGGGGGTGGATCATGGAGCGGCTCCTCGGGGCGGGCTACGCCGTCGCCTGGCTCCGCTACCGGGCCGAGGTCGAGCTCGGCTACAACAACGGGGGAAAGCTCGTCGAGGATATCCGGCAGGGAAGGCAGCTCATGAACCGCTCGCCTCTTGAATACGAAGACGAAATATCCATCATCGAGCATGTCAAGGCGCTTCCCGATATCGACGGGGAACGGGTCGGCATCATCGGCATGAGCCACGGCGGCGAGATGGTGCTCAAGATCACATCGGAGTACGACGGCGTCGCCGTGGGGGTCGCCAGCGAGCCCGCCTCGCACGAGTTCCTCGCCCTTTCGCCGGACAACACCGTCACCGTCAACGAAGAGACCCGGCTTCGCAACATCGAAGAGATGCAGATGGCCGAGGTGGAAAAGGTCCGTGCGCGGATAGATCTGGATACCGCCACGGAACGAATCTCCTCGATCAATACGCCGATTCTCGTCATGGGCCGCGAGACCGACCATCTTCAGGGCATCTTTCGAACGACCTACGACCTGCTGAACGAGGCGGGCAAGGACGTCGAGTGGGTCTCCTACGACCATCCGCTGCACGGCTACCTTTATCCTCTCCGGGGGGAGGACGGCACTTACGAGTGCAACGACGTCCAGACCGCCGCCATCGACGGCGTCATTGATTATCTGGACCGGTATCTCAAACCGTAGAAATTTTTTCGATCATTCGGACGATGATTGGCGGTTTTTCCCCGGCAGTTTCAGGGGAGGGGGACAGAGCAGCGTTTTATTGCGGGAGGATGAGAGCCACCCGGGGTTTTCCGCCTTCATTCGACAAGGTGAAGAGATTGATCAGATCCTTGATGCGATTTCGAAGCAGCAGGCCTTTGCAGGTGGCCTCCAGCGTTTTCGGGGCCAGCTCGATCGCCGCGGGCGGAATCCGGAACCGGTTGAAATCTCCCCCCAGTTGATCCAGCTCGTTCAGGATTTTGTGGAACTGCTCGATGTGCTCGGATGGAGCGACATCCTTGGGGGTGAACTCCCTCAGCGCAGCGAGCCGGCTGTAGATTTCACGAGCGTCTTCATGTTCGATCATCTTCGGTTCCCCGCTTTCAGGCGGAATCGGGTAGCCCGGACCGTCCTTACGCCATCTTGCATAGTCACCGGCTTTTTCCGCTCTCCCGAGAGCGCGCCGCGCTATTTTTGATAACGACCATTATTGGGTTTTCTTCACTTTGGGTTCTCCCCTTTTCTTTCAAAAGTGTGACCTGGGTCACAAAATTCCGGGAATTTATCCGGGGCTGAGGCCATCCCCCCTGGATTTTGCCGGGAGCCGCGATAGCGGGGGCGTTTTTGACAGGGCTGGGAAACTGGGCCGATACCCCCTCTTCCGGGGTCCCCGCCGAATCATCCCCCCCCGACCCTGAAAGAAAAATCCACAGGCGAATCCCCGAAACTGCGTCCCCAGCCCTGCCGCGTGGCGAAATCCCGGGAAAATCTGACCGAAAAGGCTTGGAAGGCGCTGGCGGATCTGGCCGACCCGTGCGGCTGACCGGCTCTCCTCCAGCGGGGGGGAACAGTTCCTCCGGACCGGTTGTAAATCAGACTATATAGTCCTATATTCTTTTTATGGTCCTCGGCGGGGGCGCCTGGTGCTCCCATGTTGCGTGGGAAGGTGTTTTCCCTTTCAGTTGAATGACCCCTGTCGAGGGACCATGTTTTGGATTTGGTCTCGACAGAGGCGACCGCCCACCCGGAAGCGTTCCCCGGCCTCTCAGGACGGGGCGTCTTCTGAGGTTGTCTCTGCCGGGGCCACGCTTTTTTGATGTTTTAGCTCCCGGCGGGGCTCTCAACATTCCTCCAGAGGCAGGTTAGCCTCCTTATTCCGACTGTCCTCGCCGGGGGCACTGCTCTCGTATCGTCCTCACCTCCCACTTTTTTGATCTTATCCCCCTCTGAGATACAGTTCCTTACTCCTCCTTGAAGATTATTCCGGAGAGACGAATCCAAACTCGCGATTCCCCTCCTCATCGGAGCAGATAAAAAGGTTCATGACATCTTCCACTTTTGCCTGTAAACATGCAGCGGCACATGTCTGTACATTCGTCTGGGGGCATAGGCTGATGGCCGAGTCCGGGACCCGATGCCGGGTCAAATCCCCGACAATATTCTCCAGTTCGTCCAAAAGGCCGTGGAATAGATCGACAAACGATCCTGGAACAAGACCTTCCGGAATAAAGTCTTTCAGTGTTGCCAGTTGTCCGTAGAGCAATTGCACTTTCCCGCTTCTGGTTCTGGCCATCGGTTCCTTCCTCCCTTTGAAATGCTGCTCCAATCCCGTGTATCGGTGCAGACGAACTCTCCCTATGGCGGTGTATCGCTCTGCCAGTGTGGCCGTTCTTTATCTCGCTGGAATGTGACGTTACTATCGTAACCGACACAATTAATTTTATTATCGGACACTATTGAAATTTCATTAGTAAAATTGCGAAAGTTTTTAAATTAGTCTTTTTAAATCAGAATATTCAATATTAAATGGTCTTAAATTCTGAAATATCTGATTTTTCGAGGGTTTTTGGGAAACGAAAGGTTTGCGGAATGGGGCAGGGTTGGAATGAGGGCGTCTCGCAGGGACTTCAGGCCCTCTCTACCCCCCCACCTGGAACACAATCTTCCCGAACTGATCGCCCTTCTCGAGGGTCTCGTGCGCCTCGCGGACTTCTTCGAGATCCATCGGCAGGACGCGGTCGATGACGGGTTTGAGGGTGCCTTCGCCGAGGTGGCGAAGGACTTTCTTGAAGGTGGGTAGGCTGCCCATCGTCGAGCCCAGGACGGTGAGCTGCTTGGCGAAGACCATCGCGAGGTTGGTCTTGCCCTCGAAGCCGGTCGTCGCGCCGCAGGTGACGATCCTTCCGTGATAGGCGGCGCTCTTGACGCTCTCGCCCCAGGTGGCGTCGCCGACGTGCTCGAAGACGACATCGGCCCCATTTTTTCCCGTGAGCTCGCGGACGCTCTTGCTGATCGACTCCAGCCGGTAGTTGATCACCTCGTCGGCGCCGAGTTCACGGGCGCGCGCCATCTTCTCCGGTGTGCTCGTGCAGGCGATGACGCGCGCGCCGATGAGCCTTCCGATCTGGATGGCGGCGGTGCCGACCCCGCTACCGGCGCCCTGAACGAGCAGCGTCTCCCCCTGCCGCAGGTTCGCCCGCTCGGTGAGCATGCGCCATGCGGTGATGAAGACGATGGGGATCGCCGCCCCCTCCTCGAACGAGAGCGCGTCGGGGAGCGGCTGGAGGTTCGGCGTATCCACGGCGATGGACTCGCACATCGCGCCGTTCGACTGCTCGCCGATGAGCTCGAACGTCCCCGGCGGCGGATCGTCGCACATGTAGAACGGAACCCCCCCGTAGCTCTGGACGGGGAAGTCGATGACGCGCTGGCCGACCTCGACGCCCTTCGCGCCGGGGCCGAGGGCTTTCACGACGCCGGTGAAGTCGCAGCCCCCGATGTGGGGCATGACGGACTTGATGCCCGGAAGCCCGGAGCGGACGAAAAGGTCGAGGTGGTTCAGCCCCACCGCCTTGACCTCGACGAGGGCCTGGCCGGGGCCGGGCTCGGCGTCGGCGATGTCCTCTTCCCGCAGGACCTCGGGGCCGCCGTATTCGTGGAAGCGGATGGCTTTCATGGGGTTCCTCCCGCGCGCGCTCAAAAATAATGGCGAATAATAAATTTCGGTGGAATAAACCGGGTATCACTCATTGGGACGGAGGGCAAGCGGGGGAGGGCAATCCTGGGGAAGGGCGTTCACCTTTTTCACATAGGCATCGGCGTCGAATTTTCGGCGGAGGCCGCCCGCGTTCATATAGCGGACGGTTCCAAAGATGGACCGTTCGCTCCAGGGCCGGTCGTGCTTTCCGAAGCACCAGGCCACGCCCGCGTAGCCGTTCGGGTCCCGCCCGTCAAGCTCGTACTTGTTGTTGAGATGAAGAGCGATGCGATAGGCCTCCTCGGGTGTTTCGCTCCACTCGATGATCTTTTTTCCCCAGTACATTCGCATATAGCCGTGCATCTTCCCTGTCAGGGTCATCTCGCGCTGGGCCGCATTCCAGTAGGGGTCGTGGGTCTCGGCGCTCTCAAACTCCGGCAAACGATAGACGTGATCGCGCCGGTCTTTTTCATGCTTGGCGAGGGTTTTTCGGCACCATTCGGGAATCCCCGCGAAGCGGTCGTAATCGGGGTTGTAAGTGACGAAGTTCAGGCTGAGCTCCCGCCGGACGATGAGTTCCTCGAGAAAGGCATCGGCGCCCGTTCCCTTCCGCCTCCGGAGTCGCATAGCGATCTGAAGGGGGGATATCTGGCCATAATGCAGATACGGGCTCATGCCGGAAACGCCGTCGAGATTCGGGTCGTTTCGGTCCGCGCCGTAGTTTTTCAGTTTCTTTTTCAGAAACTCGTCGAGTCGCTTCATGGCGTGCGAAGAGCCGCCGCGATAGGCGGATACGGGCGGAACGCCGGCATCTACACGGAGGCGGCGCAGCGCCCGCCCGATGTCCCCGATATCGAAAGATCGGAACCGCAGCCCGAGCGAATCCTTCCGGAGGGGCGTCTCCTTCAGGGGCTTCAGGTAGTCCTGGAGTTTTTTGTGGATCTTCGGGCGGATGGTCCGCGCCGCGTACTCTTCTTTTGGGGAAACTTCCTCGACGGGAACCACGGCGTCGGTTTCGACCTGAACGAGCGGGCAGTCCATCGCGCCCGCCGCCTTCTCGCGCCAGCCGCGAAGGTGCCGGGTGTAGCCCCGGTCCACGATGACGCTGCAAGCGTTTCTGGAGAGCCGGACCGCGCCCTCATCCGGCGCACCATTCTGGGTTGTCATCCGAATCCCGCGCCCTTCGAGCGTTCGCCTCACCTCCTGGAGCCCTTCGAGCATGAAAGTGTAATGGCGGGCGTTCGCCTCGGGAAAATCCCCGGTCAGGCCGAAGTAGACAACAAGGGGCTTTCTCAGCGCGTTCGCCTCGCGGACGGCGTATTCGAGCGCGTGGTTGCACTGGGCACGGTGGGCCGTCTGCATCCAGTAGAGAACGTACTTCCGGTTTTTCGGGCTGTTTTTATTCAGATGCCGGATGCGCTCTGGCGGGATCATCGAAGGGGGGTTATCCGGCGCGGCCGAACTTCCGCTCGAGGACTTCTTTGCGGAAGCGGAAGATGCCGTCCAGCTCCTTTTTCACGATCAGCCGGTTCACGGGGCCGGAGAGCGGCCCGAGGGGGAGGGCGTAGTGGACGATGTCGTCCATCCGGACGCCGCCCTCGATGGCCTCGAAATGATGCTGATGGTGCCAGAAGCGGTAGGGGCCGAAGCGCTGCTCGTCCACGAAGTAGCGCCCCTCAACAACGTGAGTGATCTCCGTGACCCAGTTCAGGGGAATGCCGAGCAGGGGCCGGACGCGGTAGGTGATGATCATCCCGGCGTGCATGGTTTCCGGAAGTTCGTTCGTAACCGCCAGGTTGAGCTTGGGCGGGGTGATCTCTTCGAGATTCGCCGGGCTGGAGAAGTAGCGCCACGCCTCGTCCAGCGCGATGGGCAGTCGCTGGGTTTCGTGAAGGCGGAAGATTTTCACGGGGCGATTTTCTCCTGTGCCTGCGCCGCCTCCCGGGTATCTTCCGGGTGGCGGGACGCCCGTTCCCCCGCCGCACGGACGATTCTGGCGAGCATTCCCGGGAAGATCAGGTGGTGGAAGGGGAGGACGGCGTACCAGTAGAGAATTCCCAGCAGACCATGCGGGATGAAGAGCGCCGTCTGCTCCAGCTCGGTCCTGCCCCCGGCGAGCGGGCGAATCCGGAACTCCAGCGAGGCATAACCGGGGAGCTTCATCTCCCCCTCGAGAAGAAGCCGCTTGTCCCTGGTGGCGTCCTTCACGCGCCAGAAATCCACCTCGTCACCGGTGCATAGCTGCTTGGGGTCGGAGCGGCCCTTTCGCATGCCGACGCCGCCGATGAGTTTGTCGAAAAATCCGCGCGACTGCCAGAGCCAGTTCGCGTAGTACCACCCCGTTGATCCGCCGATGCGCTGAAGCGGGTTCCAGATTTCACCGGGCGGGAGGTTTGTGACGATGGCGCGCCGGTCCCGGAACACGGTCCCTCCCGCCCATGCGGGATCGCCTTGCCCCCGCCAGTGCGGATTGGCTTTTCCCGCCAGCGGGGGGTTCTCGTGCTGCTCGGCGGCGGTGGTTTGGCGGATGGCCTCGCGGATGGGTGTGGGCCGAATCGGAACGAGGGAGCGGATGCGCTCCTCCCGGCAGATGACCTCGTTCCGGAGACCCTCGGCGAGCGGGCGCGCGAGGGAGGCATGCACCGGCGTCACGAGATGAATCCAGTAGGAACTCAGCTTCGGCGTCAGGACCGGAACGGGGAGGACGAGCCGTTTGGCCAGCCCCGCCGCTTCCGAGTAGATGTTCATGATCTCGCGGTAGGTGAGAACGTCGGGCCCGCCGATATCGAACGAGCCCCCGGTGGTCTCCGGTTTTTCGAGACATCCGATCAGGTAGTCCAGAACGTCTTTAATCCCGATGGGCTGGGATTTGGTGTGCACCCAGCGGGGGGTGACCATGACGGGCAGCCGCTCGACCAGATAGCGGAGGATCTCGAACGAGGCGCTGCCTACTCCGACGATCATCGCCGCCTTCAGCGTGGTGAGCGGGACGGCACTCCCCCTGAGGATGGCCTCGACCTCGGCGCGCGATTTCAGGTGATGACTCAGGTTGTCCTGATCCTCGCCCAGGCCGCCGAGGTAGATCATGCGCCCCAGGCCAGCGCGCTCCGCCGCCCAGCCCATGTTTCCCGCCGCCTCGCGGTCAGCACGCGCGAAATCCTTCTGCGCGGGGTCCATGGAGTGCACGAGATAAAAAGCGGCCTCGCAGCCTTCGCAGACTTTCAGAACGGTCTCGCGGTCGGCCATGTCAGCCGCAGCGGGCTCAAGGCGCGGGTGATCGAACCAGGGCCATTTCCGGAGCTTGTCGAGACTTCGGGAAGAGGCGCGGACGCGATAGCCGTGCTCGAGCAGGAGGGGGACAAGACGGCTCCCCACGTAACCGGTCGCGCCGGTGACGAGGATGGTTCCTGGATTCATGGGCCTGATCTTCCAGCCGGGTGGGTTAGGAAAAGCGGCAGGTTCACGCGGCTCCCCCCCAGCCGCGGCGGCGATCATATGCCAGCAAGGGGCGAAATGAAAAGCCCTGGTTTCCTACTAAATTCTCCCTTTTCCCGAATCGGCGGGGTCGACGAGATCTTCCGGGAAAGGCTCGAAGTAGGTCTGGCCGGAGAGGTATTCGTTTTCATGGCGGGCGAGCCAGGCGCGGAGGATGCCGAGGGGGGTGCTGAGGGGAACCTTCCCCTCGCGGTATTGCTCGAGGGTGCCGAGAAAGAGCGCCTTTTCGCGCGCCTTGAGGTGTTGGGAGAAGTAGCCGAGGGCGTGGGTGAGGACGTTGACCTGGGCGGGCCGGCGCGGGGGCCGGGCGAGGGCGCGGTAAAGATGGGCCCCGGCGGCGGCTGCGACTTTTTCGGGCGGCGCTTTTTCGGGGTTGGCGATGACTTTTCCCATGAGGCGCATGGCGCTCTGGTGATAGGCCATGAGGAGGAGCTTGTTCTCGGCCTGGAAGCGGACGAGCTTGGCCATCGTTGGGGCTTCGCGGAGCTTGCGGAAGGCGGCGAGGGTGAAGAGTTTGGTGAGGAAGTGTTCGCGGAGGGTGAGGTTGGTGAGGCGGGCTTCGTCCTCGAGGGCGAGGCCGGGGAATTTCTGGAGGACTTCTTCGGCGAAGAGGCCGGGGCCCTTGCCGAGATTGCGTCCGGTCTCGGCGAAGCGCTTGGCGTCGCGGAGGCCGCAGGAGGGGGAGCGGCTTTTGAGGATGAAGCCGTCGGCGGCGGGGAGGGCGCCCAGGTATTTGCGCGAAAATCCCCGCATTTCCTGTGTGAGGCGGCGGCCGGTGGCGGGCTGGACGAGGCGGAGGTGGACGCCATCGGACGCGATGAGACGGATGGGTTCGCGCGGGGTGCCGAGGCCGATTTCCTCCTCGGGGCAGACGGGGGCGATTTTCGCGTGGGGCGCGAGCCGGCGGATGAAGTCGAAGGGGATGACCTCGCCGTTGTAGCGGCAGGCCGCGAGGTCGAGACATTTGCTCGTCACAACCACGGGGCGGGCGAATTTTCGCACGGGCTATTTCGGCGCGTAGCCGTAGAAGCCGCGCCCGGTCTTTCGCCCGAGCCAGTTCGCCGAAACCATGCGGCTGATGAGCGGAGGGGCGACGAAGCGGGCCTCGCCCAACTCCTCGGCCATGGCGTCCGCGACGAACTTCTGGACATCGAGGCCGACGAGATCGAGAAGAGTGAGGGGGCCCATCGGGTGGCCGAGCCCCATGTGGATCGCCTTGTCGAAGGTTTCCCTGTCGGCGAGGCCGTCGTCGAATGCCTGGGCGGCTTGATTGAGATAGGGAACGAGCAGGCGGTTCACGAGGAAGCCGGGGCGGTCCTTCACGGGAACCGGGGTTTTCCCGATGTGCTGGCAGAAGGCGATTCCGAATTCCAGGATCTCGGGCGCCGTCTGGACGGCTTCGACCACCTCGACGAGCGGCATCGCGTAGGGCGGATTGAAGAAGTGAAGCCCGAGGACGCGCTCGGGGCGCTTTGTCCTGGCAGCCATGGCGGTCACGGAGAGGCAGGAGGTGTTGCTCGCGAAAATCGCGTCTTTTTTGGCGATGGATTCGAGCTTCTCGAAGATGTCGAGCTTGACGCCGATGTTTTCGACGACCACTTCGATGATCAGATCGCAATCGGCGAGCTCCGATAGATCGCGGCCGCCGCGCATGCGATCCACGGCCTGTTGCCGGGCGGCCTCGTCCATCTTGCCGCGCTTCACGGCGCCGTCCAGGTTCTTCCGGATGCGGCTCAGGCCCGCTTCGAGCACTTCCTCGTTCGCCTCGACCCCGACCACCTCGAGGCCCGCCGTGACGCAAACCTGGGCGATGCCGCTTCCCATCGTGCCGAGGCCGATGACGCCCACCTTCCGGACGGCGTCGGAAAGCGGTTTGCCTCTTGAGACATCGCGGGCGGCGCCTTCCTCGGGTTTTGATTCCGCTACCCCGAACACGCCCGGTTTGTCGTAGTCGTAAAATCCTTTTCCCGTTTTCGCCCCGAGGTGTCCGGCGCCGATCATCCGATCCGCGAGGGGCGGGGGGATATAGCGGGGGTCCTTGAGCTGATCGTACAGGGAGAGGGAGACGGTCCGGTGGATGTCGAGTCCCTCGATGTCGAGGAGGCGCATGATCCCCATTTTGTAGCCGAGGCCGAGGCGAAGGCCGGTGTCGATATCGGCGGCGGTGGTGTAGCCCGCCTCGATGAGACGGATACAGTCGTTCTGAAAGGGGACGAGAAAATAATTCAGGATAAAGCCCGGCGTGTCCTTCACGCGCACCGGCGTCTGGCCCACTTTTTCGAGAAAATCTGTGGTGGCCGCCAGGGTTCCTTCGCTCGTGAGGAGGCCGGGGGCGACTTCGACCAGCTTGTTGAGCGCGGCGGGGAGGCAGAAGTGTGTTCCGACCGTCTTTTCCGGGCGGCCCGAGGCGGCGCCCATGTTCGTGATGGAGAGGGTGCTCGTGTTGCTGGCGAGGATGGCGTTTTCATCCAGGATGGCGTCCAGCTTCCGGAGGAGAGCGTTTTTTTCGCTCCGGTCTTCGTTGATGGCTTCGATCACCAGATCGCAATTTGCCAGGTCCGTCAGGGAAGTAGTACCCCTCAGGCGGCCGAGCATCGCCTCGCGGTCTTCGGCGGAGGTTTTTCCCTTCTGGACTCCTGCATCGAGGAACGAGCGGACGCGCGCCATCCCGCCCTCTAGGGCGGGCGTATTCGCTTCGCAGGCGAGGGTCTCGACGCCGCCCCTGATGCAAACGATAGCGATGTTCGACCCCATTGTTCCCATCCCGACAACGCCGACTTTTTTCACGTCCATGCTCTCTCCAGGAAGATGATTCCGGCCGAAATTCGATTCTTGAAAATATGCGTTGATGAGCCTGTTGCTGAAGGGATGAGTTTAACTATGTTTAGAATTTTTTTGTAGTCGCGACCTTTTTCGGCCCTTCGGCGGGAAAACCGGATAATATCTTGCATCCCGCCTCCCCTACCGATAAAAATGTCCCATGATGTTACTGCGCGAAGATATCGATAAGCTGTTGGGTGAAAGCAGGAAGGAAGGACGCCCCGCCTCCCTGGCGGGAGCCGATCTGACCCGCGCCGACCTGAGCGGGCTCGATTTGTCCGGTGCCGATCTCAGCGGTGCGATTCTGGTGGGCGCGTCTCTTCGCGAGGCGGATTTATCCGACGCGAACCTGAGCGAAGCCGACCTGCGCGAGGCCGATTTGGAAGATGCCGATCTCTCCGATGCCCTGATGACGGAAGCGGAAGTCTCGGGGGCGAGTTTTCGCGGCGCGAACCTGGTAGGCGCCGAAGTCGAAGGGGTGAATTTCGACGAAGCCATTCTGGAAGACGCGAACTTTCTATAATGGCCGGAAAGATTCTAGATAACCTGCCGTCCGGCCGCGCCGGGCAAACCTCGGCCTGTTAATCGAAGACGGTTTCATCGTAATGACTTGAATCGACCACCGCCTCGATGACGGTCGGACCGTTCGCCTTTAATGCCTTTCCGATCGCAGCCGCCAGCTCTTCCGGTCCGCGGACCCCGACGGCGGGGACGCCGAAGTAGTGGGCCGGCGTCTCGGTATATTCCTCCCGCTGCAGCTCCGTTCCGTAGATTCCGAAATCCCTGCGGTCTTGCTTGATCTTGATGAGCCCGAGCCATTTGTCGTCCAGAACCACGATCGGAAGGGCGATTCCGAGCCGCTTCGCCGTGGCCACTTCGCCGCACGTCATCTGGAAACAACCGTCCCCGAGAATGCAGACAACGGGAAGATCGGGCCGGGCAACTTTCGCACCAATCGCGCTCGGTATCCCGAAGCCCATCGAAGACCAGCCGTTCGTGACCTGGAATGTGCGGGGAGCGTGAGCGGTCCACTGGCCGGCGATCTGGTGGGTATGCGCCCCCACGTCGAAAGTCAGAATCCCTTCCCGGGGGAGAGCTTCCCGGACGACGTCGATGGCCTGATGGGGGGTGAAATTATCCGCCTGCGGCCGGAGAGATTTCTGGAACTTCTCCTTATGGCGCAGGGCCGCGTCGGACGGCCATTCATTCGCGCCGGGCTCGAGCCGGTTCATGCGATCGAGAGAGGACGCCAGGTCCCCGACGACCTCGTGCAAAATCTTGACCGAACCGTCCGTGTCCGCCGCTTCGATGTCCACATGGACCAGCGGGACATCGCCGATCCACGCCTCGTATTCCACCTCTATCGTGTCGTATCCCAGGCCGATGATGAGATCCGCGTTCCGCAGGAATTCCCGCTGGACCTGCCGTTTGCTCCGCTCGATGCACCCGAGGGACAGGGGATGGTCTTCGTCGATCAATCCCTTCGTCATGGTCGTCGAGGCGAAGGGAATCTGATGTTTTTCGACGAAGGTTCGAAGAAGGTCGAAATTCTTCAGCCGCATGGCGGACATGCCGAGAACGGCAACGGGCCGCTTCGCCTGCCGCAGCACCTCGCCCAGCTTCTGGATAGCGTCGTCTGACGCGGGGGGCAGGGACGCTCCTTCGGGGATCGGCGGCGCCTCTTCGGTGGCGGGTGCCAGCGCGACATCCTCCGGCAAATCGAGGTGAACCGGCCCCATCGGTTCGCTCAGGGCGATGCACAGCGCTTTTTCGAGCGTCGCGGCCACGTTTCCTTTTCGGAGCGGCAAGGTCGCTTTCGTGATGGGTTTAAAGAGGGTGTGGTGATCGATGTACATCTGGAGTCTGCGCCCGTGCTGGTCGGTGTTGAGGTTGCACGTGATGGCGATCATGGGGGAGCGGTCGAGATAGGCGTCGCCGACACCGGTCGCGAGGTTGGTCGCCCCGGGGCCCAGCGTGGCGATGCAGAACCCCGGCCTTCCGGTGACGCGGCCCATCACGTCCGCCGCAAAGCCCGCCGAACCTTCGTGCGCGGTGAGAACAAATTCGACACCGCCGTTTCGCATCGATTCGATCAGGGGAAGGACGTTTCCGCTCGGGATGCCGAATCCATGCGTCACTCCGGCGGCTTTCAGCGTTTTGACGATCAGGTCAGCGTTGTTCTGTGCCATGGGTAAGCTCCAATCGCCCCAAAGTTCAGGGAGCGGCATAAATGTTAATCAGATCTTTTAAAAGAGCGGCGGCGGCCCCCATTGGATCGCTCTTTCCGCCCATGACCGTGACGCGGTCCATCGTATCGGTTGTATATGTAATTCCTTTTTCGGATCCATCGATATTCGCCAGCGGATGGTCCGGTGAAAGCGCTTCCGGGGCGACTCGGGCATGAATCTTTCCGTTGGCTTTTATTTCGGCCCGTCCCACGAGGCGCATGATTTTCCCCTCGGAAGCCGCCTGACGGACTTGATCAGCATCCATTTCGGTGATGCCTTTTCGGTCCACATTCTCGGGTAGAAGATCGGCGTCCATCGAGACGTTCGCTATCAGCGCGAGCTTGTTCGCGGTGTCGTATCCCTCGATGTCGAGCGTGGGGTCAGTTTCGGCGATTCCAAGGCGCTGCGCCTCGGCAAGCGCCTCATCGAAACTGTCGTTTTCCGTCCGCATTCGGGAGAGGATGAAGTTCGAAGTGCCGTTCAGGACGCCTTCAATCGCGCGAATCTCGGTACCGGCCAGGCAGGTTTGGGCGACATCCAGGGTGGGCAGGGCCGCCGCCGCCGCTGTCGAAAGCTTGAGCGCGACCCCATGATCGTTCGCCAATGATCTCAGGAAACGGTATGAACGGATAAAGGGGCCTTTATTGGCGCTGACGACGTTCATTTCCCGTGAAAGAGCGAGCCGGATGTGACTCAGGGCGGGTTCTCCGGTCTGGATGTTGGTCGGGGTGGTTTCGACCAGCACGTCCGCGTCCGACTCGTGGACGAGATCGATCCCCGCCCATTCCGGTTTCCCCGCGCCCGGGAAATAGCCGATTGTTCCGTGAGTCTCAAAATAATCGACGAGATTCAGGATGTCGATGCCCCTTGGGCTCGCGACGCTTCCCTGGAGCTCACCCACGCCGACGAGTTCGAGATTCAGGTTGTACCGCTGGAGGAGCATCTGACGCTTGGATTCCATCAGGCGGGCGAAATTCCGGCCCACCTTTCCGAACCCGCAGATGATCGTCCGAATGTTCCTGGCCACGAAAACCCCTTTCCTCAAATTTCAGGAAGCCCGGGGAGAGATCCCCACGATTGAGCCCCTCCCTCATGCCACGGCCAGGGGGAGGGGGTCAAGGATGGTGCCGGATTTCAGGAGAATTGCCCTGTCTCCTTGCGCCGGGCGGTGTAGTGTGGAATATCGGGGTTATACGAGAATTGATTTGAGAGGAATTTCTCTGCTGGATTTGTCCTTTTCGGGAGAAAAGAGGGTTGAAAATGTCCAATCTGGAGTTGACGGCCGCCTTCGGCGATTATGATCGGATGGGCTTGCTCTCGGCCGGGCGGGTCCGGCCCGAGGGGATCGATCTGCGCACCATCACGCTGCCGCCGACGGAGATCTTCTCCCGGATGTGCAAGCATCTGGAATTCGACCTGTCCGAGATGTCGATGGGGGCCCACAGCTTTCTTCTGGGCGAGGGGAACAGCCCGTTTGTGGGCATGCCTGCCTTCCCCAGCCGGGTGTTCCGCCATTCCATGGTTTATGCGAACACCGGGGCGGGGGTGGACAAGCCCTCGGACCTGAACGGAAAGCGCGTGGCCATCCGCGAATGGGGGATGACCGCCGTCGTCTGGATCGTCGGCATTCTGGCCGAGGAATACGGTCTTGACGTCAATTCCATCGACTGGGTGGCCGCCCTCGAGCCGCGGGTCCCCATCCAGATGCCCGAGGGGGCGAAGATCCGCTACATGAAGCCGGGGCAGAATCTGTCGGACATGCTCGATTCCGGCGAGGTGGACGGCGCGCTCATCCATCAGGTTCCGGCCTGCTACGCTGTGGGCTCGCCCCGCGTGAAGCGCCTTTTTCCCGATTACGGCGCCGCCGAAATCGACTACTACAAGCGGACCGGCGTGCATCCCATCATGCATTGCGTTGTCCTGAAAAAATCCGTTTACGAGCGCGCGCCTTGGGCGCTCCGCAATCTTTACGAGGCGCTGTGCGAATCCAGGAAGAAAACGATGGAGCGCCTTTCAGACACGGGCGCCCTTTCGGCGATGGTGCCGATGCTCCCGGCGGTGATGGACGAGACGCGCGAGATATTCGGGGATGATTTCTGGCCCTACGGCGTGGAGGCCAACCGAAAGACCCTGGAGAAGCTCGTGCTCTATGCCCACCAGCAGGGCCTGACGCCGCGGCTGCTCGAGGTCGGGGAGTTGTTCGGGGAAAGTGTCCGGGATTTTTAGGGAACCCTCCGCCCCCCAGGGCCGCGCCATGAGCCAAGCTCCGGCCAGAACGCTCTATTCCGCCCCGTTCCGCTACTTGGCGCCCCGGCTCGCCCCCCTCCTCGACCGAATGGCCGCAGGAGATCCCCTCCGGCACAGGCGCGTCCTCGTCATATCGGGTGCTCTCCGCGATCATATCCAGCGTTTTCTCGCGCGCGAAGCGCCTCTCGCGGGCGTCTCCTTCCTCACGCTGGAAGAGCTCGCCCGGGAGACCGCCGAGGCCAGCCTGCTCCAGAGCCGCTTCCGGCCCATTCCCTCGCTCGGCGGCCCCGCGCTCATGGAAACTGTCCTCCGCGACCTCCGCCCCCGCCTCGGCCCTCTTTGTCCCCCCGAGGGTGTTCCGGGCTACGGCCTCGCCCTCTATGAGACATGGAAAGACATCACCGAGGCGCGCCTCGCCCCCCCCGACCTCCAGGCTCAAGCCCCGAAATTCTCCCGGGCCGCCGCCCGCCGCCTCGTCGATCTCGCCCGCATCGCCCATGAATTCGAGGAGCGCCTCCGTCGTCTCGGCTATTTCGATCAACCCCACCTCATCACGACGGCCTGCGAAATTCTCGAAGAAGAGCCCGACAGCGTACCGACGGTTCTTTACGGCTTTTCCGATATGAACGCGCTTCAGGGAAGACTCGCCCTCGCCGCCTGCCGGGGGGCCGATGCCGCCGCCTTCGTCCCTGCGGATCTGGAGGCGCCTGCCTGCGCCTTTGCCCGGCCCCTCCTCCGCTGGCTGGAGGCCGAGGGCTTCGCGCCTGACGATGACTCCTCTCCCGCCGCCGAGGGCCCGTTTGAAAAACTCGGACGCCGCCTCTTCGGGGCGGGAAGCCCGGCCCCGCCTCCCGATGGCGCCGTCCAGGTCGTCTCCGCCCCCGCCGCCAGCCGGGAGGCGTTCGAGCTTTGCCGGGAAATACTCTGCGCGGAGGAAAAGCCCGCCGCGCCGGACTCGGCTGGGATACTCCTCCCCTCCCGGAAGGGCTACGACCCGCTCTTCCGGGAAATTCTCGGCGGGATGGACCTTCCGGTAAAAATTCCCGACGCTGGCGCCCTGGCCGCCTGCCCGGCGGGGAGGTCATTTTTGCGGATGCTCGCCCTCAAGCCCAAGGGCTATCCCCGTCCCGAGGTCATGTGCTTTCTGGACGAGGGGGGGCTCCCCGCCACCCCTTCCTTCCAAGAACGTCTGAAGGCCGAAAAGATTGACACCGGGGCCGCAGTTCCCGCCGGCTGGGAGTACCGCTCGCGCGATCTCCCCCATCTGTCCGGCGAAGAAGGCTGGCGGAACGAAATCGCCCGCGCCCGCGCCGATTGTCCTGAAGATTTCCAGCTTCAAAGTCTCTCGCTCGCCGCCGGAATTCTTTTTGAAGGGCTGGGTGCGCTCCCCGAAACCGAGACGCCGTCCGAACACGCCAAGAAGTCTCTCGAAGCGTTCAAAGCCCTGACCGCCGACCTAGTGGGCGCGGACGAGATCGAAGAGACGATCCAATCACTCGCCGGGCTGGATGAAATCCTCGGCGTGATTCCGGCGGGGGAATTTCACAGGTGGGCCCGGCTCGCGCTCGAGAACGCGGCGGCTCGCCCGGAGCGCGTTCCGGCCCAGGTTCACCTGATGACCCTTCAGCAGGCGCGCGGCCTCTCGTTCGAGACGGTGGCGATCCCCGGGCTGGCGGAGGGGGTCTTTCCCTCGCGGGGAGCGCAGGACCCGATCCTCCCCGACGCGCTCCGGGAGTGGCTGAACAGGGAGCTTGCGGGCGGCGCGGCGGATGCGCCCGAGCGGCTTTCCCTCAAGGCCGGGCGGAGCGCGGAGGAGCGCTTTCTCTTCTGGACGGCGATTCAGGCGGCGGAGCGGCGGGTGGTCCTCGGGTATCCGACCGGCGGAAATGGGCCGGGGGAGGAGCGGGACTGCCCCCCGAGCCTCTTTCTCGAATATCTCCGGGAAGCGGCGGGCGAATTGTCCGGGCGCGCCGCCGGGGCCGCCCTTGAGCGCGGGGTGTTGAAAATGCGCCCAATTACGCTTGTCGAGCATGAACTTTCGGGAATGCTCGAGCAGTTGCATGGAAAACAGAGGAAATTCGCGCTGGGCCATCTGACCCGGCGCCACCCGGGCTTTTTCCGGCGAATCACGGCCTGGCGGGATCGCTGGCAAAAAGACGCGCTCACGCCTTTCGACGGCGCTTTTTCCGATCCCGATCTGATCGAATGGATTCGCGAAAATCGCGATCCGGAAAAAACACCGGCTGCGGTCACCTCGCTCGAATCGTTTTTCTCCTGTCCCTATCAGTACGCTCTCGTCCACTTGCTCCGCCTTGGCGGGAAGGACGAGCCCGAGCGCGCGCTGGAGGCCGCCCCTGATCTCCGGGGCAATCTCTACCACGAGACGATCAAGAGATTCGCCGAACGCGTGCGAAAGAGCGGAAAGGGTTTCGGCGAGCGGACCCCCGCCGCGCGGCGTGATCTCATCGCCAACTCCGCCCGGGCGGCCTTCCGATCATTTGAGGGAGAAAGTCAGCCGCCGCCATCGGTGACATGGCGAATTCTGCGCGAGGCGGTCGAGCGCGACCTGAACCTCTTTTTTGAAGGAACCTACGAAAACGCCCCCGGCTGGAGGCCGCTCGAGATGGAGGGGCGGTTCGGCGGGGAGGATGATCCGCAATCCGCCCCGGCGGAGGGCGGCGGAAGCGTGCGCATCCGGGGCCGATTCGATCTCGTCGAGCAGGATGAAAATAATTTCCGCTTCGTCGATTACAAGAGCGGCCGGTACGTAAAGCCGGGCCTCCGCGGCGGCGCGAACTTGCAGGGAGACCTTTATGCACACTACGGCTCGGAGCGATTCGGCGAAACCGCCCGCGTCGGGGCCGCCTATGCCTTCATCAGCGAGCGGGGCGGATACCGGCTGGCCGAAATTCCGCCCGAGACCATCGCAGATCGGCGTGATGACGTGATGGCGCTTCTCGGCTTCTACGCCCAGGCGATCGATAAAGGCTGCTTTTTCCCGGCGCCCTCGGACGCCTGCCAATACTGCGATTTCGTCTCTGTCTGCGGGCCGGACCGGGGCCCGCGCGCGAATCGCAAGAAGGGTCACGCCCTGTGGGCGGCGCTGAATGAACTCAGGGAGAAAACGCGATGAGCCGTCTGCCCACGGATCAGGCCGAGCGCGATTTGGCCATCCGGTGGACGGATGGCCCCGTTCTCGTCGAGGCGGGCGCGGGGACGGGCAAAACCCACCTGCTCGTGCAGCGGATTCTCCACCTGCTCCGGACGCAGGATGTCCGCCTCGGGCAGATCGCCGCCATCACCTTCACCGTGAAGGCCGCCGCCGAGCTTCGCGGGCGCGTTCGCGCCGGTCTTGCGGATGCGCTTTCGAAGGACGGACTCAATCCGGACGAGCGCGGTCGCTTCCGGGAGGCGATGGAGGAGATCGACCGCGCCCCCATCTCGACCATTCATAGCTTCGCGATGGGCCTGCTCCGGGAGCGGCCGATGGCGGCGGGGCTGGGGCCCGGCGCGGGGGACGTGGACATGCCCGGCTACGAGGAGCTGCGCGATCGTCTCTGGCGGGAGTGGCTCGGCGAGCGGCTGACGAAGGGCGATCCCGCGCTCGAGCTTTTTCTGGTGCTGGGCTTTGGATTGCGTGATCTGGAAATGGTCCGGAACGCCATGCTCGACTCACCCGAGCTTCGTGAGGGGTTTCCGAAGGCGGAGGGGAAATCTCTTCATGAAATCAAGGCGTCCATCATCGAGGCATTTGAAAGATGGAAAGCGTTCGGCGAGGCAAATTGTCCAGATCCTGCGGATAAAGGATTCGCACAAATTGCGGGCGTTGAAGATTGGGTGATGAATCTGTCCGATGATGGCGTTCCCGATCTGCAGCGTGTGATCTGGAATGACGCACCGAAGCTGAACGGGCGGCTGGGTTCAACAAAAGTCTGGGGGGGCGTTGAGACCAGAAGAGCGTTTTACGATCTCTATAAGCAGTTTCTCGCCGAAGCCGCTGACGCCGCCGGGGGGGAAATTCTGGGCGGCGTTGTCTCCTCTCTCATGAACTTCGTGGAGAGGCTGGAGCGCGCCGTCCGGGAGGAGGGGATTCTCGATTATCAGAGCATTCTTTACTTCACGGCGAAGCTGCTTCGGGAGGACGCGGAAGTCCGCGAATATTTCCACGGGCGGTACCGCTTTTTCCTCGTGGATGAGTTTCAGGACACCGACCCCCTTCAGGTCGAACTGATCTTCTCCCTCGCGGCGGACGAATACGCGCCGGGCGAGTGGGAGGGGGTGAAGCTCGGCGGGGGAAAACTCTTTCTCGTGGGCGATCCCAAGCAGTCGATCTACCGCTTCCGCCGGGCGGACATCGCGATCTATCACCGGGTGAAGGAGATCGTCGAGAAAGCCCCGGACAGCCGGGTGATCACCATCTCCCAGAACTTCCGGAGCGCGCCGGGGGTGACGGAGTGGGTGAACGGTGTGTTCTCGCGGGTCATCCGGAAAAATGCATCCATCCAGCCGGAATATTCTCCCCTTCAGGCTTTTCGGGAAGAAAAAGGCCCGCGCGTGCGCATACTCACCGACCCGGGATTGGAAAACGGCGAAAAAGATACCGCGGATGAGCGGCGGAAGCGTGAGGCGGCGTGTCTGGCCGGGGCGATCAAGAAGATGGTGGAAGAGGAGCAACCGGTGATCGCTCCGAAGGCGGGCGTGGAGCGGCCCCTTCGCTACGGGGACATCGCCATTTTGTTTCGGACACGAACGGCGCACGCAGATTTCGAGGAGGCGTTCCGGCGGCTGGATATTTCGGTTTCTTCCGAGGGCGGGCGCGGATTTTACGAGACGATCGAGGTGGCGGCTGCGGGGGCGGTCCTCCGGGCGGTGATCCACCCGGGCGATCCGCTGGCGCTGGCGGCGGCGCTGCGTTCCCCGCTCTACGGGTTCTCGGACGTGGACCTCGCGCGCTGGCGGATATACCCGCCCGGCGATCCGCGTCATCCCGAGAAGTTGGCGGAGGCGGTGGAAGAGATTCGGGAGATGCACGAAAGAAGAAACGGCCGGAGCGCGCGCGGGGTGATGGAGGAGATTTTCCGCCGGACGCAGGCCCACGCGCTTTTTCTCTCGGCGTTCTACGGGGAGCAGCGGGTGGCGAACCTGCTGAAGCTCTTGGATGTGGCGTTTGAGTATGAGCGCGGGGGCGTCCGGGGGGTGGATGAGTTCGGCGCGTTTCTGGGGAGGCAGTTGAAGCAGGGAAAAGAGGCGCAGGAGGCCGAGGCGGGTCTCACGGACGGGGACGAGGATCACGTGCGTTTCATGACGATCCATGCGGCGAAGGGGCTGGAATTTCCGGCCGTGGCGATGGTGGACCTGAGCGGTGGTGAGAGAAACGATCCGCCCGCCAGCATCGCCGACCGGGCGGGAGGGAGATTGTTCCTGAACGTGGGGCGGGATTCCCGCCGTTTGCGGACGAGTGGCTTCGGGGCTGCGCTGGAGCACGAAAAGGAGATTGAGGAGGCAGAAAGAAAACGGCTCCTGTATGTCGCGGCGACGCGCGCGCGGGATTTTCTGATCTGGCCTGCGTTCACCGGGGGTGGCGCGTGGAAGGCGCTGGAGGAAGTAGGGGCGGGCGCGGAAGCGATGCGGGAGGGCGCGCTGGGGCCAGTGAAGGTTCTCGCCGGTGAGCGGCCGGAAGGGGTGGCGGAGATCCAATACCTCCGCTTCCGGGACGGGGTGTTCGAGGTGGACGAGGCGCAGGTGAATCGGGCGGAGCGCGCGTGGGATGAAAAGGAAAAAGAGCTGGCCGTACTTCGCGGGGCAGATGGCCCGGCGGGGTTCCTCGCTCCGAGCCGCTTGGTAGATTTCGCGGACGGGGAAGAAGGCCATCCGCGTCCGGAGGATGAAGAAGGGGAACGGCGCGGAATTTCCGATCTGGAGTCGGGCGGCGAGGCGCGGGGGAAGAAGTTCGGTGCGTTCGTCCATGAGCTTCTTGCCCGGCTGGAGCCGCCCACGCCCCATACGGCAGAGAAGATGGCGGCCCATGCCGTTTTGCTCGCCCTTGGACGGAAGCTGAGTGAGAAAGATGGCGAGGAGGCGCTGGGTTTGATTCGCCGGGTGGCGGGGGGCGAATTGCTCCGGCGGGCGGCGGCGTCTCCGAGAAGATACCGGGAGCTTCCCTTTCTCATGGAAATCGAGGGGCGGGCCGTGCGCGGGACGGCGGATCTGGTGTTCGAGGAAGGAGGCGGGCTCGTCATCGTGGATTTTAAGACCGATGCGGTTCAGACGGGCGAAGCGGCGGGCCGGGCGGAAAAGTATGCGCATCAGGGGATGGCCTACGCGGTGGGGCTCGAGGCGGCCTCGGGAAAAACGGTTCGGGAGGTGGTCTTCGCCTTCCTGCGGCCGGGGGTAGACCTGTCCCTGCCCATTGACGAGGGAGCGCGAGAGGGCCTCCGCCGGGCGGTTCGGGACGCGGTGTAAGGTATGGCAGACGCCCCGGCTCTCCTCTGGTAGGATAGGGGGGTTGAGCGCCCTCGGAGAAATTGGAAACAGGAGCGGAACGTGAAGGTTGCCTCGGTTGAAACCTATCGCCTCGACATGCCGATGAAGGGCTACTACAAAAACGCCAACCACAATCACAATCTCCAGCCCTGCGTTCTCGTACGCGTGCGCACCGATGACGGGCTCGAGGGAATCGGCGACGTTTCGCCCGTCGGCGGCTACTCCCGGACGGGCCCGGACGAAACGGCCGCCGCTGTCGAAACCACCTTCGGCCCCGCTCTCCTGGGCGCCGATCCGCGCCGGGCGCGCGAGGCCGCCCGCCGGATGAACGAGGCCGCTCCCGGCTTTTCCGAGGCCAAGGCGGCGCTCGACATCGCCCTGGCCGATATCCACGGAAAGGCCCTCGGGGTGCCCCTGCACGAGCTTCTCGGCGGCGCAGTTCACGACGAGATTATCTTCAACGCCTGGGTCGGTGTTCAGCCCCCCGAGAAGGCCGCTGCCGAAGCGCGTGCCTTCTGCGATAAAGGGTGGACCTCCTGCAAGGTGAAGGTCTCGGGAGATGTGGCGTCCGACGCCGCGCGCGTTCTCGCCGTGCGCGAGGCGGTGGGGAGCGCCTTTCAGATACGCATCGACGCCAACGAATCCTACGGCAGCGTTCAGGAGGCCATCGATCTCGCCCGCGAGGTGCGGGAAGCCGATCCCGTTCTCTTCGAGCAGCCCCTCCCGCGCGAAAACCTGGAAGGCATGGCCGAGATCCGGCGCGCCATCGGTTTCCCCGTCATGGCCGACGAGTGCCTCTATGGACACGACAGCCTGATCGACATCATCCGCGCCGAGGCCGCCGACATCGTCAAGGTGAAGGTGATGAAGCAGGGCGGCCTGATCCCCACGCGGGAGATGGTCAGCACGGCCGAGGCGGCGGGCATGCGTGTGGTCATCGGCCACGGCTTCGGGTATTCCGCCTACACACTGGCCGAAATTCACGTGGCTGCGACCTCGGATGCCTTTCTTCCGGCGATTGAATCGGTCGGCCCCGAGAAGATGAAAGACGATGTCGTGGACCGCCCGGTCGATATCGAAAGCGGCCGTATCCCCGTGCCCCAGGCGCCTGGTCTCGGCGTGACGCTCGACGAGGAAAAGCTCGAGCGCTACCGTGCGAGGGGAGCCGCGAAGGTTTAGACTGTTTCATCCGCCCGCCCATTGGTCCGCCCGAGCGCGGTGCCGTCTGTTTTTCTGTTGAGGTCTTGGCGTGCAATTCCCCATTCTTGAGACTCCCCCGGTGGTTGCATCGGCCCTGCTGTCGGCGCTCTCGTATTTGTTTGCCGTTCTGACGGGACTGATGGCGGGCGGTGCGGTGTTCATGCTTGTGGCGCAAAAGAGGGGAGCCGGGAGCATCGAGTTTCGCTGGAACGATCTGGCCCGCCGGGTCGCCACCTGGGTCCTGAACCTGACTCTCGGCGGGGTGGCCCTGTCCGGGGTTTCGCTGTGGATGGTGTTTATTTTTTTTCATCCAAAGATGGCGGCGCATTTGCAAAGCATCTTTTGGGGGCCGCTGCTCGCCGGATGGGTGTTTTTAACCTGCGGTGTCGCTCTGCTCGCGGGTTACGTTTTTTATTGGGACCGATGGCGCGATCGTTCTGGGGTGCATTTCACCCTCGGCGCGGCGGCGGTGGTTTGCCTCTGGCTGGCGGCCGCCATGATGGTGGCTGTAAAATCCTTTACCCTCACATCGGGGGGATGGCCCGCCTCGGCGTCTCTTTGGCGCGCGATTTTGAATCCCTCCCTTGTTCCGGCGTATCTGCTCTGGGCCGCCGCTGCCATGATTTTGGCGGGGAGCGCGGGGCTGATATACGCGAGGTGCCAGAAAGACAACCTGTGGCGGGAGGCCGTCATTCAGGGTGTGGGGACGGTCACCGCCGTTGCGGCCCTGGCGGGTTCGGTGGCCTGCCTGGCGTGGCTGGTTGTTTTGTCGTTTGCCGGAAATCTCGAAGGTATGGGAGACGAAATCCCACCCATCTACTTTGGGGCGGGAGTGGTGGTCATTGCGGTCGAGCTAAGCATCCTCCTGGTTCTTACCGCGGTTCGCCGGCCGGAGAGCTTTGGAAATGTCCTCTGCGCGGTCGCTGTCGTGTCCGTGGTCACGCTCGTGGCCGGGATCCAGGCGGTGCAGGACAAAAGCCAGGGACCTTTCTTGATTCAGAATTATATGTACCGGAACGGAATTCTGGTTTCCGAGGTCGAGGAGCTCAAAGAAAAGGGTCTCTGGAAGCCGGTGGCGTGGATGCCGGAAAAAGAGGGCGCCCCCCCGAATGTCACATTGGGCGAATATAACTTTCGGGTTCAGTGTCGGGTCTGCCACGCGGGCTGGCGCAAGGCCGGGCTGTCCTCGGGGTTGCCCGCGTTCAAGTTCGAAGGAGACGCGCTTCGCTACCTGGATCAGATTTCCGCCCGCCATCCTTTCTTTCCGGTCTTTGCCGGTTCGGGCCAGGAAAAACAGGCGGTCGCGATTTACATCGAAGGGTTGTTGAAAAAATCCGGGGTATCGCTGGCATCCCGGCCTGCCGAGACGCCCCGGCCCACAAAGAAGAAAACCATCGAGGCGAGGGAGAGTCGTCCCTCTGCCGTGCCACCACCCGTCGCGCCCCAGGTTGGAGAGTCTTCCGAAGATGAGGTGAAAGCCAAAGCCGTTCCGGAGAAAACCTTGTCTTCGCCACCGGAGGAGGGGGTGGAGTCGGCCCCGGAAGCTCCGGATGGCGTGTCTCCCCAGGCCCCCGCTCCGGCCGCGGAGGAAAATGCAAAAGTCCCGGAGAAGGAAGAAGGTGGCGCATCGCCATCCAGTGAGGCGCAAGCGCAGAAAACCGATGCCAACCCTGCCGGGAGCAGCACCGCGGTCGGGGATCATTCGGATCACTCCCCCGGCGCGGCTCCTTCCGTGCCAAAGCCCGCGGCTCAGGTTCCGGCGGCCCCCGAAACAAAAAGTAGTGATGCAGACGCGGGAGGGGAAAAACAATGATGGAATCCAGCGTTCGCCTCCCCGGTGCTGTCGATATCGTTCTGGCGCTCGCACTCTCGCTTCATTTTTTGGCCGTGTGCGCGGCCGTTTCCCTTCCCTGGCTGGCGGCGCATCTGGAATTTTGGGGAAAGGAAGAAGAGTCCCGAAGTTATTGGACCACCGCCTCCCAGCTCGGCGAGATAGCTGTTTACAACCTGGGCGTGGTGTTTTTGTTCGGTGTGTTGTCTTACCTGCTCGCGTCGATGCGGGCGCCCGAAACATTGTTCGCGGTTTCTGTTCTGCTGGCACCGGGCCTGGGTGTTTTTTTGATGTTTCTTGTGGTCTATGTCGGGTTGATCTTTCTCTACCGTCGGGGATGGAAGAGCCGGCAAAAGATCGTGCGCCTTCATATTTTGAACGCCGTGGCTGCCGGGGTCATGGCAGTATTTTGCGTGGCTTTTCTCGTGGCGCTGGTTCTCGGTGCCGTCGACGATTCTCTCTGGCCGCGTCTGTGGTTGGACCCGTGGTCCATCTTCCGTGAAGCCGATTTCTGGTTCGGGTGGGGATACGCCATATTCACCGTGTTCATGACGGGCGGCGTTATCGTCATGTTGACCGGGCGGGAGGCGTTCCACTGGGATAGCGGTTCTTCGCTTTCCGCGGGTGCCCGGCTCATCCGGTTGGGGGCGTTTTTCTCTCTTTGCGCAATTTTCCTGATGGTCGTCCTGTCGGGTGTCTGGGTTCTTCTCAAAGGGCTGGGGCCCTTCCGGATCGTTTTATCCACGGACCGGCCGGAATTGATCCCGCTGGCCGTGGTCGCTTTCGTTGGAATCGTGGCGCTGGTCGAAATTTTGATGAGCGTGCTCAAGTGGCGCGGAAGCGCGCCGCGTGCGAGCCTCTTGGCGGCGGTGTTTCTCTTCCTGGCGGTTTTCGGGATGACATCGATCTTCTCGTGGCAGCCTGATCCCAAAAAGCAGGAGGGCGGGAGGGCGTTTGTCTCCACGAAGGGCGATACGAGGCCGGGGGAAGCGACCCGTTGATTCGGCGTTTTTCCGGTCCCGGCGAAATCCTTCCGATAAAAATACAACGCCGAATGAAAGTGTGACGATGGAGCTGCCGGAACGTGCTGGTTGATATCTGCAGTTTTCTACCCGTTGTGGAATCCTACCGCGCCCGGCTTTTGGGCTGGGCCGCCATTCCCGGGTATTTCCGCATGTTTGCGAAAGGGCTGTCGCGTTTTTGCGGGATGGAAGAGGCCGAGTTCCGAGTCCGTATCGAGAACCGCGCTGATTCGGAGATCCGCGAATTCGTCGAAGAGATCGCCGCACGGCTCGGGCGATCCGCGGGTGATTTCGTCGCGGACATGGACGCTGCGGGGTATGATGTTTCGGTTGTCTTCAGCATCGATCAGGAATCGACGACCGGCGCGCCGCCGCTGGATCACGAGGTGCTGGCGCGGGCGGTCGCGGCGTTTCCTGAGCGCCTCCTCGCCCTGGCCGGGGTGGACCCGAACAAGGCCGACGCAGCGGAGGCGCTGGAGCGTGCGGTGCACGATCTGGGGCTGCACGGAGCGCTGATGGTTCCTTTCCTCCACGGGCTCCCAGCGGACGCTCCGGCCTATCGGCCCATCTATCGGAAGTGTGTCGAGCTGAACGTGCCGGTCTGGATTCACACCTCGGTCAACTGGTCGCCGGGACACCCGATGGAGCTGGGGCGGCCGCTGGCGCTTGATCGGTTGTGCGGCGAGATGCCCGATCTCAAAGTCATCGCCGGGCACGGCGGATGGCCGTGGGTGCCGGAGCTGGTGGCGGCGGCCTGGCGGCATCCGAATCTCTACATCGATCCTTCCGGTCACCGGTGGAAGTATCTGGCGACGCCGAACTCGGGCTGGGAGATGCTCCTTCATTTCGGGAATTCCGTTTTGCAGGACAAAGTTCTTTTCGGTACGGACTGGCCGCTCATGCCGATCCCGCTGAAAGAGATCGCAGACGAGGCGCGGGCGCTGCCGCTCAAACCCGCAGTGATTGAAAAATGGATGGGCGGCAACGCGGCCCGCTTTCTCGGGCTTTCGTGATGAGGGAAAAAAGCGCGGGCCACTGGGCGGTGGACCTGGGGGCCGTCTGCCTGCTCACCTGGGCGGTCTTCGGCTCGCTGGTTTCTTCGAGTGGCCTGATCGAATGGATTCGAAAAGACTTCGGCTTGACCTATTCGCAGAGCGGTTTTCTGCTCTCGATCCCGTTTCCGCTGATCACTTGCTGCGCTCTGGGTGGAGGCGTGCTTGTTGATCGGCTGGGCGCGGCGAAGATGGTTCGTCTGGGGGCGAACCTGGTTTTCTGGGGCGGGATTCTCCGCGCATGGTCGGGCGGCTTCTGGGGGCTCGCGCTGGGCATCGCGCTGGTGGGAGCGGGTACGGGCGTGATTTTCCCGGTGCTCCCCAAGGTGGCGCGGGAGACGGCTCCGCCCGATAAGCGCGCACTTTCGGCCGGCCTCTACACGGCGGCGGTGGTGGTGGGCGCTTCGATGGGGGTTGCGGTCAGCGGATTTATGGCGCCGCTCTGGCGGCTTGCGCCCTTTTCATCGGGCGCGGCGAGCTGGCGCGGAGGCTATGTCGCCTGGAGCGCCGCGCTGCTGGCGGCGTTCTTGCTGTGGCGCTGGCTCTCGTCGGACCGTCCGATGGCCGGGGAGGAAGCGTCCGGGGCCGGAGCCGCGGGCGGGGGCGATTTTTCCGTCTGGCGGAGCCGGGCGGTCTGGGCGGTGACGGGCGCGCTGTTCGTGAACAACACGATTTTTTATACGAGCGTGGGGTGGCTGCCCACGGTCCTGCAGGGGAAGGGCTGGACGCCCTTTGAGGCGGGGTGGATCGCCTCGCTGGTCTCCTGGCTCGGGGCGTTCGCCGTCCTGACGGCGCACCGATTCGCGCCCTGGTTCGGCGGGGAGCGCAACATGGTCTACCTCTGCGCCATCGGAACCGGGGTCGGCTTGGCGCTGATCCCGCTCGGAGGCGCGTGGGCGGCGGTATCTGCTATCATCCTCATCGGATTCGCCCTGAATTTCTGGTTCGTCTTCTGTATGGGGTTTCCCGCCCGGGCGATTCCGGCCGAAAGGGCGGGCCAGGCGGGCGGGATGATCATTGGCCTGGGGTATTTCGGCGGCTTCGTCGGGCCCTGGGCCGTCGGCGCGGTCCGCGACATCGCGGGGGGGTTCGGCCCCGCGTTTTTTGCGCTCGCGGCGCTCGCGGTCATCGGCTCGATCTCGGCGCCTTTTTTCGAACATCGCGCCGACTGAACGTTATTTGATCCGTTTCACCATCGTTTTGTCCAAACGGAAGGAGTTTTTGTGATTCCCGATCAGCCGCGCCTTCGCCAGCTGGAGATCACGCCCACCGAGCAGGACGGGCAGCAGGTGATCGTGCTGCGCGATCCGTATCATCTGAGCGACGCCATGTTGATGGTTCCGATGGGTCTGGTGCCTGTCCTCCAGCGGCTCGACGGTTTTCACACCCTGGAGCAGATACAGGAAGAGAGCAGGCGAGAGCACAAGTTCGATATCCCGATAAACGTCATCCGCCAGGCCGTCTCGCAGCTGGAGCAAGCGCATTTCCTCGAAGGCGAGGGATTCGAGTCGTTCCGGCAGACGGTCGAGGATTCATTCCTGAACGCGCCGGTCCGGCCGAGCTTTCTCGCCGGGCAGAGCTATGACGCCGATCCGGCCTCTCTCCGCTCCGCCATCGAGGGTTTCTTCACGGCAGAGGGCGGCCCCGGACTTCCAGCCTCGAATGGCGCGAACGGCCATTCCCCCCTGCGTGGCGTTGTCGCGCCGCACATCGATTTCAACCGCGGGGGATCGACGTTCGCCTGGAGCTACCGTGCCGTCGCCGAACGCGCGGAGGCCGATGTGTTCGTTGTCCTGGGGACGGTCCACGCGCCGACCTTCTCGACCTATTCGCTCACGAAAAAGCATTTCGAAACCCCACTCGGCATCATGAAAGTCGATCACGAATTCGCGGACAGCCTTGCGGGCCGGGCGCCCGAGGACATGTTCCGCGATGAGTTCGCCCAGCGCGGGGAGCACTCGATTGAGTTCCAGGCTGTTTTTCTGCGCTATCTGTATGCCGGGGCGCGGTCGGTGAAGTTTGTCCCCGTGCTTGTGGGCTCGTTTGGTAAGTTCGTGGTGGAGGGGAAATCACCCCGGGGGGATGAACGGGTCGAGGGCTTTGTCGAGGCGCTCCGGAAGACGGCGGACGAGTTCGAGGCGGCGGGGAAGAAAGTCTGTTTTCTGGCGAGCGTGGACCTTGCCCATGTCGGGCCCCAGTTTGGCGATGAAAAGCCGGTGGACGCGCTGCAGCTCGAGGCGCTCGAGGCGCAGGACCGCGCCTCGCTCGAAGCCGTCTGCCGGGGGGACGCCGAGGATTTCTACTGGAGTGTGGCGACGGACGGCGACGCCCGGAAGGTTTGTGGCCTGGCGCCGATCTACACCATGCTGCGGGCGATGGGGGCGTGCGAAGGCGAGGTGCTCCGATACAGCCAGTGGCCTGACCCGAACGGCACGGTGACTTTTTGCAGCGTGGCGATACACTGATCGATATTTCCGGTGAATCATTCACATTTCATCGAGCGATTAAATAAAAAGAAGGGGGCGAATCGTGCTCTATCTGGGTGAATCTGACATCAAGGGCCTCGTGCCGATGCCCGAAATTCTGGACCTGGTCGATGACGCGTTCAAGGCGCAGGGGAAGGGCAGGGCGCCGAACCAGCCGCGAAGACGGCTCCACATGCCCAAGGGAGCGTTGCAGGTGATGTACGGCGGCCTTCCCGATCAGGGCTTTTTGGGGCTGAAGGCGTACACCACGTTTCCGGGAATCGGGGTGCGGTTCATCTTTCTGCTCTGGGATTCGAACACGGCGGAGCTTCTGGCGTTCATGGAGGCGAACATCCTGGGCCAGCTCCGGACGGGGGCGGCGAGCGGCGTCGGGGCGCGCTATCTGGCGCGGGAGGACGCCGAGGAGGCCGGACTGTTCGGAACGGGGTGGCAGGCGCGGACCCAGCTCGAGGCCCTCTGCTGCGCCCGCCCGCTCAAGCGCGTGAAGGTCTACAGCCGTAGCGCCGAGAAGCGCGAGAAGTTCGTGAGCCGGATGCAGGATGCGGTTGCGGCCGAGCTCGTCCCGGTGGAAACGCCCGCCGAGGCCGTCCGCGGCTCCCAGATTGTCTGCACGATGACGAACGCGCGCGATCCGGTCTTCGATGGAAACGA
>CAMYJL010000008.1 GCA_947258645.1 uncultured Nitrospinota bacterium | reverse complement strand
GATCCACGTGGCCCATCACCGTGATGACCGGCGCGCGCATGACGAGATCCTTCGGGTCGTCCTCTTCCGACTCCAAACGCTCGTCGAGCGCCTCTGTCTGCACCTCCACGTCATAGCCGAAGCTTTCGCTGACGATCTCGGCAGTTTCATGGTCGATCAGTTGATTGATGGTGGCCATCTGGCCCAGCTTCATGAGCTCGCCGATCAAGTGTGCCACATTAATTTTAAGTTTTTCCGCCAACTCTTTGACCTGCAAAGCCACCGGTATGACGATGGTTCCCTTGGAGTGGGCCGGAGGGGGCGTTTCTTCAGGCGCGGGTGCCTCGGGAGGAGCCTCCGCCTCTGGGGCCGCGGGGGGAGGCGGCAGTGCCTCCTCTTTCGGCGGCGCAGGTTTTTCGGCGGCCACGGGCGCCTTGGGCGCCGGCTTTTTTTTGGGGGCTTTCTCGTCTTTCTGGACTTTGGGCGGAGCGGCCTTCTTTTCCGGAGGCGCCGCTTTCTCCTTCTTGGGCGGCGCTTTTTTCGCCTTGGGGGCGGCCGCCTCTTTTTTCTCAGGCTTCTTCGCGGGGGCCGCTTCGCCCTGGGAGAACAGCGTAATGATGAGATCGGCCGTTTCCTCATCGACCGTGCTCATATGGCTTTTGACTTCGATCCCTTCCTTGCCGAGATCTTCGACAAACTTTTTGTTCTCCAGACCCAGTTTTTTCGCCAGCTCGTAAACTCTTACTTTAGCCATTCAGCCCGCCTCCGCATCCGTTTTCGGCCACCTGCATCAGCCGTCTCCACTGCAGAGCCCTCTTCTCTTCGTTCAATGTAGTGAGCAGTTTCATGCCACCTTGAATGAGCGGATTTGAGAACTTCTTAATTCCAGGGAATCGGCCAATGAGCCGTTCGCCACAAAAAATACACCAACAGGGCGGCGTCCGAAAACCGCGCCGACCTCCGCCATCGTCATATGAAGCTCCGCGACCGGCCCGGAACGCTCTCCGTTCACCTCGGAGCGGCTCCCGGGCGAGAGATCTTCCGCCAAAAACAAACGTCCTTCCTTTTCCGACCGGGCGGCCCTCAGGGCGGTATCGCGACCGGCGGCAACCGCCTTTTTCCGCCAGGCGGCGCCCAAAAGACCTTCCATCCGGTTTTTCAATAGCGCCCGGAGGTTCCGGGTCAATTCGCCCGCCTCGGGGGCGTTCACCCGCGCGCGGAGGCATCGTTCGAGATTCTTCGGATTCAACGCCTTCTCGAGGCATCCCGGACCGATACAACAATAGGCGCCCCGCCCCGGGAGCCGGCTGTCCAGCTCGGCGAAAACCTCGTTGCCGGGGCCGGCCACCATGCGAAAAAAACGGTTCGGCTCTCCCTTTGTCCGGCACGCGATACACGTTCGCTCGGGCAAGGACCAATTCTCCCCGGAAACGGCTCAGCCGGCCACCTCTTTGGAAGCGTCGGCCGCGTCTTCTTTTTCGGGCGCAACGGCGGGTTCGTCCTCTTCCACGGTCCCTTCTTCGGAAGAGGCCTCCGCTCCCTGTGCTCCCGAATAAGCAGACGCGGCGTCGATGAGCATCTGGGCCCGCTTTGGCCCAATCCCGGGAACCTCGCACAATTCCTCCTGCGAGGCCGACGAGACCGAGGCGATCGTGGGAAATCCGTTCTCGGAGAGAAGCTGGGCCATTTTATCCCCAACCATCTCCAGACCAGAAAGATCGGACTCCGGCGCCTCCGCCTCTTCGGAGGCAGGGGCCGCGCCATCCGCGCCAAACGCCTGCTCGGCGATCATCCGCCGGTATTCGCTCTCGCCCTTGAGGTCCACCTTCCACCCAAGCAGCTTAGCCGCCAACCGAACATTCTGCCCCCCCTTGCCGATGGCAAGGGACAGCTGGTCGTCGGGCACCAGGACCTCCATCCGCCCTTCGTCTTCATGGAGGGTGATGTGCTGAATCTTCGCCGGGCTCAACGCATTGGCCGCATACGTGCGGATGTCATCTCCCCAGGCGATGATGTCTATCTTCTCGCCCCGAAGCTCCTGGACAACCGCCTGAACCCGGCTTCCCCGCGTGCCCACACAGGCGCCTACCGGGTCGATATCCCGGTCGTGGCTCGCAACCGCCACCTTCGAGCGGCCGCTGGGCTCGCGAACGCACCCCTTCACCTCCACAACCCCGTCGTATATTTCGGGGACTTCCAGCTCAAACAGGCGTATCAGCAAACCCGGATGCGTCCGGCTCAGCACGACCTGGGGACCTTTCGTCGCCTCGCGCACCTCCAAGATATACGCGCGAATGCGATCCCCCCGCTTGTAAACCTCCCGGAAGATTTGCTCCCGCCGGGGCAAAAACGCCTCGGCCCGGCCGATGTCCACGAAAATGTTGCCTCGCTCCACCTGCGAGACGACGCCTGTGATCAGCTCCCCCTGCCGGTCCTTGAACTCCTCGTAGATGTTCAAACGCTCCGCCTCACGGACACGCTGAATGATCACCTGCTTGGCCATCTGCGCGGCGATCCGGCCCAGGCCGTCCGTGTTGAGATCCGACCGGAACATATCGCCCACCCGGATATCCGGATTTTCCTTGCACGCATCCTCGAGGCTGATTTCCGACTCCGGGTTCTGGACGACGCGGACCACTTCCTTCACCGCCATGGCGCGAATTTCGCCGGACTCCTCGTCGAACTCGACCTCGACGTTTTCCCCGAGAGAGTACTGTTTCCGGGCGGCAGATGCGATCGCCGACTTCAGCGTGTCCTGGAGGATATCTTTCGAGACCCCGCGTTCACGTTCGAGCTGGGTAAGAACCGCCAGCAATTCTTGACTCACCTGCCAATCCCTCCTTGGGCCAACTGTTCAGGCTGGCTCACAGACGCCCTGTTGCGCCCTTTCCCCTTAAAACGGAATCCCAGTCCACTTCCAAGTTGGCTTTGGCAATCCCGCTGAGAGGAAAAGAGCGGGTTTCGCCGCCCTCGATAGCAACTGTAACCGTTTCGTCCTTAAAATCTTTCAGAACCCCGGAGAACTTCCGGTTTCCGCTTTTTTCATCACGCTCGCGAAGACGAAGCGATATCCGGCGGCCGGAATAGCGGCAAAAATCCGCCGCCTTTCGGAGCGGCCGCTCCGCCCCCGGGCTGGACACCTCGAGCACGTAGGAAAAATCCACCGCGTCCTCGGCCTCGATGCGGCCACCCAACTCCCGGCTCATCCGTTCGCAATCCGCCAGGGTCACGCCTTCCGGCTTATCGACAAACACCCGCAGGGTCTGGTGCTTGTGACCGCCCCCCTGCTCCATATCGATGAGTTCGAGGCCCAATTCGGAGGCAACCGATTCGGCCATCGTCCAGACGCGGCTCACCACATCACGAGATGCCACGATTGCCCCACTCCATTTCGGGACGAAATAAAAGTGGGCCTCATCAGGGCCCACTTCCAGGTGCAAGCAGCACACTGGTAATCTAACCCTCATTGAGAAGAAGTGCAAGATGTGGGGAAAATTAAAATACTGAAAACAAGAGGCTTGCCCAGGGGCCCCCCTTTCGCCGGGAATATGAATTCTTGCTCCGGCCGAATCTCCATGCTAAATTTTTAACCTCCAAACCCTATGAGTCATAGCGACTTAGCGGGAACCTGTCGGGAGAGAGTTTGATGGCGCGCAGCAGTGGAGTCCAGCGGAGGGAAATGGTCCGTGTGGACGATATTCTTGAAATCAGCCACCGGAAGATCAGCCCGGCCGAAAGCGAATCGCTGAGCCGCGAGATCGTCGACAGCTCCGCGGGACAAAGCGGCCTGGATTCCGTTTCCTCCGTCATCCGGTCCGCCGGTCGGACGGTCGATCCCGACTCCCCCACCTGGCGGGCCATTGCCCTCCTCGACAAAAAACTCGACTATCTCATCACCCTGCTTGAATCGGACACGCGCTCTCAGGACGCCGACTTCATCCGCTGCGGGGTCAACGTCAGCGGCTCCGGCATCCGCTTTCCCAGCCAGCAGATGTATCAGAAGGGAGACCTCCTCTGGATCGCCATACTCTTTCCCGGTTCGCCGACCCTTCGGGTCGAGGCGGTCGCCCAGGTCGCCCGGGCGGCGAAATCGGCGAAGCTGGAAGACAAGCTTCCCGGCGCCATCATCGATGTCTCATCGAAATTCGTTGCCATCAATCCGCAGGACAAAGAAGAAATATTGCGCTATACCTTTCAGCGACAGCGTGAAATCCTGAGAGCCCGGCGGGACGACTGAGCGGAGCGCCGCCCCTCTCCCGAACAGCTGGTCGAAGGGCGCGCGATCCGCTTTAGCTTCAAGGGGATACCTCGCCCCGAATTCAGAAGAGATACTTCAGGAGGGGAAAAGACAATCATGGCTGCCCTCACGAAAAAAACCGCCCTCCGGATTTACGAGACGATGATCCGGATTCGACGCTTCGAAGTGCGCGCGATCGAACTCTTCCAGGCGGGCGAGCTTCCGGGCTTCCTCCACGCCTGCATCGGCCAGGAGGCCGTCGCGGCCGGCGTTTGCGCCCACCTCGGCGACGCGGATCAGATCACCTCCACCCACCGGGGCCACGGCCACATGGTCGCCAAGGGGCTGAAATACGAGGGCATGTTCGCCGAGCTCTACGCACGGAGCACGGGCTACTGCAAGGGCAAGGGCGGCTCCATGCACATCGCCGATCAGGATCTGGGCGTCCTCGGCGCGAACGGCATCGTGGGGGGCGGAATCCCCATCGCAGCTGGCGCGGCGCTGGGCATCCAGCTCCAGGGCAGAAAAGATGTCGTCGTCAGCTTCTTCGGCGACGGGGCCAGCAACGAGGGCGCCTTCCACGAGGGGATCAACATCGCCGCCCTCTGGCGTCTTCCGGTGGTCTTCGTTTGCGAGAACAACGGCTTTGCCGAGAGCACCCCGCGCTCGAACCACCAGACCGTCCGCGACATCGCCGACCGGGCGAAAGCCTACGGCATCCCCGGCGTGGCGGTCGACGGCATGGACCCGGCGGCCGTATTCGAGGTGGCCGGAGAGGCCATCACGCGTGCCCGCAAAGGCCAGGGGCCCAGCCTCATCGAGGCGAGGACCATGCGCTTTCTGGGGCACTATGTCGGCGACCCGGGAACAGCGTACGGACACGACAGGGAGGTCGTGAAATGGAAAAAACGCGACCCCATCCCGGCGTTCGGCAAGTTTCTCGAAAAGAGGAAATGGATCGGCCCGAAGAAGGAAGATGAACTCCGGGACCGGATCGAGCGGGAACTCGACAAGGCGATCGACTTCGCCCGGAAGAGCCCTGAGCCCGGCCCCCAGGACGCCATGACGGACATCTACGCCAGCATCTGACCCGAAATCAGGAACGGCAAATCATGCGCGAGATACTTTACCGAGACGCCATTATCGAAGCCCTCGACGAGGAGATGCGCCGCGACGAAAGCGTATTTCTCCTGGGAGAAGACATCGCCGAGTTCGGCGGCTCCTACAAAACCACCGTCGGCCTTTTCGAAAAATATGGAAAAGAACGCGTCCGCAACACGCCCATCTCCGAGCAGGGGATCGTCGGCGCGACGCTGGGGGCCGCCCTGATGGGCATGCGCCCCGTGGCCGAGCTCATGTACATCGACTTCACCGGCGTCGCGATGGACCAGATCGTTAACCAGGTGGCGAAGGTGCGCTACATGTTCGGCGGAAAGGCCAAGACCGCCCTCGTCCTCCGCACCCAGGGCGGCGCGGGCCGGAGCTCGGCCGCCCAGCACGCCCAGAGCCTGGAGGCCTGGTTCGTCCACGTTCCGGGCCTCAAGGTGGTCATGCCCTCGACAGCGCACGACGCCAAGGGGCTGCTCAAGAGCGCCGTACGGGACGACGACCCGGTGATGTTCATCGAACACAAGCTGCTCTACCTCGAAAAGGGGCCCGTCCCCGAGGAGGACTACACCATCCCCCTGGGCGTCGCCGAGGTAAAGAGAGAGGGGCGGGACATCACCATCGTCGCCACCTCCTCGATGGTGGGAAAATCCCTGGCCGCCGCCGATGAACTCGAAGCCGAGGGGATCAGCTGCGAGGTGGTGGACCCGCGCACGCTGTTCCCCCTCGACCGGGAGACGATTCTGAATTCGGTGAAGAAAACCGGGCGCTGTCTGATCACACACGAAGCGGTGCAGCGCTGCGGCTGGGGGGCCGAGATTGCCGCTACGCTGGCGAGGGAGGCTTTCGACTATCTCGACGCGCCCATCGAGCGCGTATGCGGCATGGAGACGCCTGTTCCGTTCGCGCCGAAGCTCGAAAGCCACGTCATCCCCGACAAGGACGACGTGATCGCCGGCGTGCGCGCCGTGATATCCGGTTTGTAGCCGCGGGCAAAAGCGTTTTATGATTCATCCACGCGATTCATCCGCATCCAGCATCCGACATCATTAGGAGCTTATACATGGCCACCCCCCTTCCGATGCCGAAACTCGGCCTCACCATGGAAGAAGGCACAATTCTCAAATGGCGCAAATCCGAGGGTGATGCGGTCGAAAAGGGCGAGATCATCCTCGAGATCCAGACCGATAAAGTCGAATACGAGGTGGAATCGCCGGACGGCGGGATCATCCTCAAAACGCTGGCGGGCGAAGGGGAAGTCGTTCCCTGCGGAGACAACATCGCCGTCATCGGCGCAGATGGCGAGGACGTCAGCAGCTTCGCCCCGGCGGGCGGCGGCGCCCCCGCTCCCGAACCGGCCGCGCCTGCACCCGCGGCTCCAGCCGCACCCGTCCCCCAGCCAGCCGCCCCGGCTCCCGCAGCGGGCGGACGGGTATTTGCCAGCCCGGCAGCGCGGCGCGTGGCCCGCGAGATGGGCGTCGACTACCGCTCCCTCCGGGGCACGGGCCCGAACGGGCGAATCGTTCAGGCCGACGTTCGCGCCGCAGCCTCTTCAGGCGCCGGACGGGCGGCGGGCCCGGTTCCATCGGCTCCGCCAGCCGCCCAGAGCGGCCCGGCCGCAGTGGCCAGCTCCGCTCCCGTGGCGGGGGTGCGGAAGGTCATTGTCGAGCGGATGGCCGCCAGCTGGGATCAGGTTCCCCGAATCACCCTTCAGGCCGAGGTGGACCTCACCAACCTCTTCGCCGTGCGCGAGGCGAGCAAGCTGGCCTGGGAGAGTGATCTCGGCGTCCGGGTGTCCATCAACGATCTCATCATTTTCTACACGGCCCGCGCCGTGCGGCGGTGCCCCCAGGTCGTCGTACGCCTCAACGGGAACGAGCTTCAGCAGATGCAGGATGTGAACGTCGGCCTCGCCGTGGCGGTGGACACGGGCCTGATGGTCCCCGTCATCCGGGGGGCGGACCAGAAATCCATCGATCAGATCGCCCGTGAGGCGCGCTCGCTCGCCGAGAGCGCCCGGGCCGGAAACCTCCCCCTCGCCGCTCTCGAGGGCGGCACCTTCACCATCACCAACCTGGGCGCCATGGGGGTGGATCACTTCTCGGCCATCATCAACGCGCCCGAGAGCGCCATATTGTCGGTGGGCGCGGCGCGGGAGCGGGCGGTGGTGCGCAGCGGCGAGGTGGTGCCCCGGACGACCTGCTATCTCGGCATCAACGCCGATCACCGCATCGTGGACGGCGCCCCCGCGGCGGAGTTCCTGGGAACGCTCAAGGAAATGCTGGAGCACCCGAAAGTCATGCCGGCCTAATATCTGAAACCCAAACACGTTGTTCAGGCTGCGGGCTGAAGCCGGCTGATGGGCGGTCGCCCGTCATTCTGCCAAGGGAGCGGCGAGCAGGGGAACGCCCGCCAACAGCGCGGTGGCCGCAAGATCTAATCGTTCCAGGAAGTACCGCGACTGTCGTCTAATGCCCTATTTCCACGACTTCTGCAGGACTCCCGCAAAAAAAAGAAAAAGGGGGAGAGGACAACCGAAACGTCCTCTCCCCCCGGGAAAACCCATTCGTTATTTCACCTTCTTCGCCACGATGTCCGCTTTCACACCAAGGCCCAAAGTGAATTCAAAAGAGACATGGTGGCGGCGGGTGGTGACGTGGTCGTCGTGGACGGCGAATCCGATGGGATATACCTCGCCGTCCTTCAGGATCACGTCATCCTCGGGATGTCCCGTGTCGAGCTTGCGTTTCAGGATGACGGTCCAGGTTCCCATCTTCGCTCCGGCTTTCTTGTAGAAAGTGCCGTAAGCCTGAACGTCACCCCGGCTGCCCGTTGGGGCCCGGAGCACCCGCTGGAAGAGCAAATCTCCCTTCTTGGGTTTGTACGCCTTGGGATCGTACTTCACCGCGCGTTTTCCGATCGAGGTGATGAAGGGAATCGTCTCCTGACTCTTGAGGACCGAGAGGGGTTTGCTGCCGCCCCGGATGGCATACTTTCCCCCGCCCAGACGATCCGAAGGAACCGCCGCGGGGTTGAACATGAATCCCTTGGGCGGCTTGGCGTTCAGGTTCTTCGCGCGCTGACGCTTCCAGGGGCTCTTCCCGCTATCGCCGTTTCGGTATTCGAAGATCCACATGTCGTCGGCATACCCGAGATGGTTCGAGCGCGCAGCCCGTAACATCCACATGTCCAGAATCTGGCCCTTCTTCCGCATGTCGGCGAGCGTTTTTTTGTCCTTCAGTAGTCCCCAGCGCCCTTCGGTTTCGGTCGTTCCCCGGAGCGCCTTGGGGTCTCCTCCCTTGGCAGCGTTCCGTGTGATGAGGAGGTATTTGCGGATATCGCTTTTCTTCGGGAAGACCTTTTTCACGCCCTTCTTGTTCTTGGACGCGTCGAGGGGCATGTCCCGCTTGCTGTTGTGGCAGGTCGCGAAACAACCTGCCGACTGGAAGCCCGCCGCGAGGCCTGTGTCCGCCGTCACGTATCCGGGAGTCCCTTGCTTGTAGCCGAGGAGAAGAGTAACCCGGTCCTCATACAATCCCGGGGACTTGTCGGGCTTGTTCCCTCCGTATCCCACCCACTTCTTCCCGTCGAAGCGGAGCACGTTGTGGTACACACCCGGCTCGGTACTTTTCCACTGCATCCGGAAATACATGTTCTCGGCGTCATAGGCGGCTTTTACCGAAAGATCGATCACAGGCCGCTTCCCCGCGATGGGTTTATTCTCCTTTCGGCCTTTCGGGACCAGCTTTTTGCCGAGCGCCTCCTCGTCCGGACCGGCCCCGCCCTTGACGTGGCAGGTCCGGCAGGTTCCTCCCGACTTGATCACCGGGGCACCCGGATGGACATAACCTTCCTGGGGATTGACGAGCCAGTCCCAGCTCACCTGACCGGGGTAGAAGAGGGAAATTTTCTTCCCCTCGATTTTACCCCAGTCGGCCGGGACGTCTTTGGGCTGGAAGGTGGGGACTTCCGGTTTCACCTGACTCCTCTCTGCGGCTCGAGAAGAATTCGCGACGATCCCGATTGAAAGGAAGGCGAGAATTGCCGGGGCCAAAAATAATCTCTGCCGCCACTTCAACCGGAAAAGATGTTTGTTCTTTTTTTCCCATATCATTCGATACTCTCCTCTTTCAGGGCAGATTCAGACGAACGGGGGATTTCTTCTTTCAATTTTCCCTGATGCCTCCGAATTCTCCTCCTCTGCATGACGGCACGAAGTTTGTTCCTGCGTGAAAACCTTTCGAAACAAAATACATATTTAAGATTTTTTTTCTTATTTTAATTCAACCAATGAGGACTCCACTATGTTTCTATCTGGATCGAAGCAATTTAAGTACCAGGGGGAAGCTCCGTAACAAACTGATAACCAACGAATTATTTTTCACTACCCCGCCGGAGATTCGCCGGTTTGGGACAGATCACCCCAACACCGACAGGCAAAGCGGTTATCTGTACCAAACAGGGCGTCCGGAACCCGCCGGAACCGGCCCCGGACTTTGAAGGAAATTCTGGATGAAGTCGGCGAGAGCCTGCCCCCCTCGGTCTCCTAAGAAGCCAGCTGACCGGGCTTTCGGTCGGGGCGCTGCAACTCGAAGACATCCTGCGTCCGGCAGTAGTGGTTCCCGGCCAGCCGCCCGACGGGCTGGAGCAGGACCGGGTCGATGTACTTATCTTCCACCATCACGTCCTCTCGAATATGCCAGCGGATCACCTCGCCGATGACGAGGTTGGTCTTTTCATCCCCCTCCCCGGTCGTGATGAGGTTCCGGAACTGGCATTCCATCGCGACCGGCGCGTTGGCGATGCGGGGCGCGGGAACAAGGTCCGAGGGAATGGCCTCCAGGCCGGCTTCTTCGAACTCGTTCACCTCGGGCGGAAAGTTACCCGCGCAGATGTTCATCTCCTCTTCCATGCCGTTGACGACGACGTGGATGACGTAGCCCTGTGTCTCCAGAATGTTCCGCGTCGTGTGCTTCTGGGCCTGCCCCTTTGTCCCCACCGAGATCGAAAGCATCGGCGGCGAATGAGAGACGCAGGTGAAAAAGCTGAAGGGAGCGAGATTCACGTCGCCCTCCTTGCTGATCGTGCTCACCCACGCGATCGGCCGGGGGACGACGGAGCCGACCATCAGGCGGTAGAGTTGGCGCCGATCGATGTCGGCGGGGTCGATTTTTCGAAAATTCATCTAGCGCGCTCCTTTCAAGCGTGAACGGCGGCAGGGCCGAAGCCTTTCGCCTCCGCGATCAGAACTCCTCATCGTATTCGTACTTGAGGCCGTCCGGCTCTTCCGGATCGGCCAGACGGGTGACGACGCTTTCCGGCGGCGGGGAATGTTCGCCCTCCTCCCGGACGAGGGCGCCGCCCTTTTCCCAGTCCGGGCTGGTGTCCTCCTCGAGCGACCAGCGCTCGTAGAGATCCTCGGGAATCTCGGCCACGAAGCGCGAGAGCCGGGCGAAGACACCCATCCGCCGGCTGTCGCTCTCCAGCATGGGGTGGCACAGGTGAAGCTCGTCCTTCGCCCGCGTCAGCGCAACGTAAAAGAGGCGCCGCTCTTCTTCCTCCCCCCCCGCGTCGGCCAGCGCACGCTGGTGGGGGAAATGGCTGTCCGTCAGCCAGATCAAGAACACCACCTTCCACTCCAGCCCCTTCGCCTGATGAACCGTGCTCAGAACGACGGATTCGTCTGGCGCGTCGTTTCCTCCCGCCATCGTCCCCTCGGCGGCGACGGAACCCATGAGCGCCAGGTCGGAGAGAAACGCCTCGGCGTTTTCGTACTGCATGGCGAATTCCGCGAGCTGGCGGATGTCCTCTCCGCGCACCGGGGCGTTCTCGAAATTCGCCTCCATGTAGCTTTCGTAAAAACGGTCGAGAACGAGCGCGATCATCTCCGCCGGCGGCAGGGCCGTGGCATCTTTCCCCAGGCCCGCCAGGTCGCCGATCAGGCCCCGGAACACCTCCCAGCTCTCGCGCGCCCCCTTGGGAATGACCCCCACCCCGCTCTCGCAGGCGAAGCGGATGGGGTCTTCCCGCACCCGGAGCACGTCCCATATCCGGCCCGCCGTCGTCTCGCCGATCCGGGGCAGGAGCCGGAGCGCGCGCTTCCAGGCCAGCTCGTCCGCCGGGGAACTCACGAACCGGACGAACGCCGTGACATCCTTGATGTGGCGCTGCTCGAAAAACCGGAGGCCGCTCCTGATCTCGAAGGGAATCCCTCTCCGGGTGAGTTCCATCTGGACTTCCATCGAGTGGTAGTGCGCCCGGTAGAGAATGGCGATCTCCGACAGGGGGATCCCCTCGTCGTTGAGATCGAGTATCCGCTGGGCGACAAAGTCCGCCTGCTGGAGCACGTCGCGGCCCGGAACCAGCGCGGGAAGCGGCCCCGCCCCGCGCGTCGTGGCGAGTTCTTTTTTGAACTGGCGCTTGTTATTGGAGATGGAGGCGTTCGCCAGGAAAAGAATCGGCTCGGTGCTCCGGTAGTTGGCCTCCAGCCGGAAGAGACGGGTGTCCGGATACCGATCGGGAAAGGTGATGATGTTCTCGAAATGGGCGCCGCGAAAACTGTAGATGCTCTGCGCGTCGTCCCCGACCACGGTGAGATTTTTTCGGGCCCCGGCGACGAGGTCGATGATGTCCGCCTGGACCTTGTTCGTGTCCTGATACTCGTCCACCAGCACGTGCTCGAAGCGTTCCTGATAAAACCGGCGCACCCCCTCGTGCTCCGCGAGAAGGGTGCGGGTATGGGTGAGCATATCGGAGAAATCCATCGCCTGTATCTCGCGCTTCCGCTCCCGGTAGGTCTCCGAGACGCGCTCGATTTCGGCGATCCGGTCCGCGAGGTAGGGCGCGCGATCCAGCACGGCGTCGGCCGTCGTGCGATCGGTGTCAGCCGCGAAAGCGATGAGCGATTCCAGCACGTTTCCCTTGGGGAAGTGTTTTTCTTTCGGATCCACCCCCGCCCGCCGGATGCAGTCGGAGACGAGGTCGGAGGCGTCTTCCCGATCCAAAATGGTGTAGTTCTGGGCGAAGCCGAGAAGCGGCGCGTGGCTCCTCAGAATGAGGTTGCCGACGTGATGGAAGGTACCGCCCCATATCTGGCGCACGTCCGACTGGATGAGCGTGGCCGCCCGATGGAGCATCTCGCGCGAGGCGCGGTTCGTGAAGGTCAATAGCAGGATGGATTCAGGCCGAACACCATCCTCGACGAGGCGGGAGAGCCGGTAGGTGACGGTGCGCGTTTTTCCGCTTCCGGCTCCCGCGATGACGAGCAGGGGCCCTCCCCCGGCCATGACGACTTCGAGTTGTTGGGGGTTCAGCTCGTCTTCGTATTTGATCAGGCCCGTCCGCGAGCGGGGGGGGCGGCGAAGGGTATAGCGCTTCCCGCCGTTTCCGGAACCGTTCATTCACCTGACCTCGCACGGGGGCAGATCGACAAGGCGCATTATCCCATGCTTGCTGGCGGATCGAAACACCCAGCGGGAGAAGGCGGCACAATCCCCATCGTTTGACTTCTAACAGCCTTGCGGCTAAATTATCGTCTACTTCATATCTTGCCGGAGTCCGCCATGGATGTGTACCAGACATTCCTTGATGGTCTTGCCCTCGGGTTTTTCCTGGGGTTCCTGGCATTTTACCTGTTCTACCGGTTCAGAATCTCCCGATCCCCAAAACCCAAAAACGACATTGATGTTCTCGTCGATGACATCGACCGCTACTACCAGCACGTTTCGGAAAAAAGGCGGCGCAACTTCGATTAAGCCGCCTCCCCCGCTCCGATTCGGGCTTTTTCTTCATCTCCATCCAATCACAGGTACGGTTTCATGTCGGAAGACAACTGGCCATTGAGGTGAGCGACGGCGTTCATCGTCAGGACGCTCCATCCGCGCTTCGGGTCGTGCTCCACGAGATTGATCGCCGCGTTGTGCTGGCGAATCCGGCGGATATTGTTGAGGTCGAGTTCCATGACCCGGCACATCAGGGTCGAGATTGTCAGGTTGTGGCTGACGGCGACCACCATCTCCCCCGGATGGGCGGCCTGAATTTCTTGCACCGCGGCCCAGGCCCGGGTCTGCAGCTGATGAAGGTTTTCCCCGCCCGGCATCTGGACATCGGCCGGCATGCAACTCCACCTGTCCAGGAAGCCGTTATACTTTTCCTCGATCCGCTCGAAATTCATTCCTTCGAGATCGCCCTGGTCCATCTCGGCCAGGCGCGCATCCTCGCGAACCTCCAGGCCGGTCGCCGCGGCGAGGACATCCGCCGTCTGGCGAGCGCGGACGAGGGGACTCGTATACAGGGCGGCGACGGGCCGGCCCCGAAAGGGCGAAATCAGGGCTTCGGCCTGGGCCCGCCCGATCTCATTGAGCGGCGTTTCGGATACGCCCTGAATCCGGCGCTCGACATTCCAATCCGTCTCGCCGTGCCTCACCAGATAGAGAAGCAAGGGTATAACTCCGGAACGATGGAAGTGGAACCTGGTATCGGGAATGGACGGCTAGTTTTCAAATTTCAGGAAGTCGTCCGGCTTGAGATCTTCGAGCCAGCGCTTGACGTCCTCCTTGTCTTCCTTGATGGGCTCTTCTTCTCCGCCACCCTCGAGGGACGCTTCGCCTTCCTTGTCCTTTTCATCGGGCTCGGTGAATTCGATGCTCTTGGCTTCTTCGAGAACTTTTTCCTCAACGAATATCGGGGCGCTCATGCGGAGCGCCAGCGCGATGGCGTCGGAAGGACGGGAGTCGATAACGACTTCGGAGCCGTTCATCTGGATGGAGATTTCGGCGAAGAAGGTGTTGTCCTGCAGATCGTTCACGACGATGCGGTTCACCTTGCCTTCCACGCCGTTGATGATGTTCTTGATAAGGTCGTGCGTCATGGGACGCGGCGTCTGGAAGCTTTCGATCTCTCGCGCGATGGCATGGGCCTCGAAGATTCCCACCCAGATTGGCAAAGCACGCTCCCCATCTGTCTCCCGGAGAATCACGATCGGGACGTTCGTCAGGGGATCGAGGGTGAGTCCTTTGACCTTCATCTCGATCATGTTGCCCATTCCTCCATGACAACCGCGCCTGGCGGGGAAATCCCTTCAAGACCATGAAGCGCCCCGCGCAACACTTTGACTTCGACCACATCGCCAGGCCGGGGGTTTCCCCCCTCCACATAGAAGTTTACCCGATGATTACCCCGACTGCGACCCGCAAATTTAGGGGAAACAACGGAAATTTGGACCAATTTCCCGCCCGACCCTCCACAATTAGCATCTTCGGAGGCTTTCCGGGCAACGGGACCCTCGACCATCACCTCGACCACGCCCCCCTCCAGCCCCCGGTGGAGTTTCCCGGAAATCTCGCGCTGAAGCTCCTGCACCGCGTTGAAACGCTCGGCTTTCACCTCTTCGGGCACCTGATCGGCCATGGACTGCGCCTTCGTCCCCGGGCGCGGCGAATATTTGAACATATAGATGTTATCATAGCGGGACTTTTTCAGAACACGAAGCGTTCCCTCGAAGTCCTCGTCGGTCTCTCCGGGAAATCCGATGATGACGTCCGAGGTCAACACCCCGTCCGGAATCTGTTCACGGAAAAGATCCACTTTCGATAAATATTCATCCACCGTGTAACCGCGCTCCATCCGGCGCAACACTTCATCCGAGCCCGACTGGACAGGCAGGTGCAGGTGTTCACACACTTTTTCGCAATCCGCCATCGCGCTGATCATGTCCTTGTCACAGTCCTGAGGATGAGACGTCATGAAACGGATCCGCTCCAGCCCGTCGATTCGATCGAGGCGGCGGAGGAGGCCCCCGAAGGTGAGCTCGCCCGGCACCTTCTTTCCGTAGGAATTCACGTTCTGCCCCAGGAGGTTGATCTCTCTGAAACCTTCGCCGACGGCGGCTTCAATTTCTTCAACGATCAGACCGCTCGGCTTGCTCCATTCGGGCCCCCGCGTGTGGGGAACAACGCAGAACGCACAAAAATTGTCGCACCCCCGGGCGATGCTCACATAGGCACTTAGCCCATCATTCCGGCGGATCGGCGCCAGGTTGGCGAATTCGGGCTCCAGCGGGTCCACATCGTAAGTAGGGCCACCCTCCAACCCTTTCAGCAACTCGGGCAGCTTGTCGATGTTCTGGGTTCCGAATATCAGGTCCACGTCAGGCTGCTTGCGGGCGATACCCTCACCCTCCCGGGTGGCGAAACAGCCGCACACGCCGATTTTCAGGTCCGGATTGGAGCGCTTGAGCTTCCGAAGTCTTCCCAGCTGGCTGAAAACCTTTTGTTCGGACTTGTCCCGGATGGAGCAGGTGTTCAGGAGAATCAAATCGGACCGCGCGGGGTCGTCGCAGGACTCGTAGCCTTCCTGGTTCAGATACCCGGTAATCGTTTCCGTGTCATAGCGGTTCATCTGGCAACCGTAGGTGAAAATCGTAAAGCGCTTATCCAAGGGAATGGCGTCCTGTATGCGGAAAGTTTCTTCTTTTTCGCGATATCGCAGAGTTATCTTAGCACATCGCTCCAGCGCTTGGCTTCGGCATATGTTTCCCATAGGGTTTCTTTGTGTTTACATATTTCAGGCCGACACACTTAAAGTGATACTTTAATTTTCAAACGGGGTAAATACAAGGCGGTGAAAGCCATCTGCTTCCACGGAAGACGAGAGCTCGACATGAGCGGGGATTTCCTTCTCGCGGCTCAAATCCTGGGGGCCGCGGCGGCGGAGGCCTCCCTGTCCGTTCAGGTCCGAACGCCCATCTGGCCATCACCTCCCGGGTCGCCCGATCGCGCCATGATACGCCTGAATTCCTCGCCCTTTGAAAATCTGGACACCCCGAGGAGATACGATCTGGAAGTCGTGTGCGATCCGACCCTGGCCGTCATCCCGCCTATGGGAAACGCCCTGCTCCCCGGAGGTTTGTTGATCTCGAACGCTCCGGAGCCGCCCCGCGTTCCCGACAATGGTCCAAGGATTGTTTCCACCGACCTGACCACTCTCGCGCTGCGCCACGGCGCGCCTCTCGCCTGCGCTCTATCGGGAGCCGCCTGGGCGGGATTGGGCGTACTGGCATCGGAGTGGAACCTTCCCCTCGAGGCTCTCGAAAAAGGGGCCCGCGCCGCCATGCCGGAGTCTCCAGAAAATTCTGTGCGGGATTTGCTCCGGGAAGCTCACCAGCGGGTCTCATTATCGGTGGCGGAAAATTCCTGAATCCATCCATCGCCCGTGAAACAGTATTTCTTCCGGGGATACAGCAGTTCCATTGACCTTCGGCACGATTGGCGGATACTGTGCGCGAGGAAACGCCGCCCTGGGGCTTCCTGCCCGATGACACTCGGAATGACCCGACATCTTATTTCATCGCGCCTTTTGCTGTTGCTGTTTGCCGCCGCGCTGCTCTCATCCTGCAGCCTCGGCCAAAGGACGGGTTCCCGGAAAACGGCGTCCGGAAGGACAACTTTCCGGGAGGCCTCGAGCCCGAACGAAAAAAAATTCGAGGTGGGTCTTTGGGTTCAGGCGGAGGGGAGCAACAGAACACTCGACAGCCTACAAAAAATCGACGCGCTTGTTCTCAAGGCACGCTCTTCCGGCATCACTGACATTTATGCCCAGGTCTACCGGAGCGGGCGCAGCTGGTACCCCACCACCCTGGCCGACGACACGCCCGCCCGCCGGGCCGGACGCGATCCCCTGGCCTACCTTCTTCAAATCGCCTCGGGAGAAGGCACAAACAAAAAACCCATCCGGGTGCACGCCTGGATCAACGCCTTCTCTCTCGCCAGAAACCGGAAGGCGCCGATCCTCGCGGAGCTCGGAGATGATGCCGTCCTGAAAGATCAGTTTGGCAGGTCTTTGCTGGAGTACCCGGAAGATGGCCGTCCGCCGTGGGCGAAAGGCTTCGCCCTGGGAACACCGAGCATTTTCCTTGACCCGGCCAATATCGGGGTGCGGCGCCGTTTCGTGGACATCGCTGCAGAACTTTTGGAGCGGTATCCCATGCTGGCGGGCATCCACCTCGACTTCATCCGCTACCCCTACGCGCTCCCCATCTCTCCCGGCTCCCGCTTTTCTCCGAGGCTCGATTTCGGCTACGGAGAGCAAAGTGTCGCGAGGTTTCAAGCGGAAACGGGCCGAAAGGCGCCGGCAGAAAAAGCCATCGTATCCTCGCCCGACTATCAGGCCTGGGACGACTGGCGAAGGCGCCAGGTGACCGAAACGGTCCGCCAAGTTCACGGGGCCGTAAAAGCGTTTCGCCCCCAGGCCGTCCTTTCCGCCGCCGTCCTCCCCTGGACCGAAAGGGCCTATCTCACCTCTTTTCAGGATTGGCGGGGGTGGCTCCAGGAAGGAATTCTCGATAAAGCCGTGGTGATGAACTACACGCGGGACCTGACGCTCTCCTCCCGAATCAGCAGAAGCGTCTCGGCCACCAGGGCATTCTTCCCCGGCGGCAAAAAAGGACGCAAGAAATTGATTATTATTGGATTAGGCGCATGGCTGTTCACCTCCAACACCCAGGGGCTATGGGAAGAATGGCATGAAGCCCAACGAGCCGGGGCAGATGGGATCGCTTTTTTTTCGTATGATCAGATGCTTGACCACGGAGACATGTGGGCCTTTCCACCTATAAAAACCCCGTAGGTAGTGCAAATTCCGGCAATTCACCCCTTGTCAAAACCGGCACGATCTGTATAGAATTTCCTTGCAGGGATATGCCGCCTCAAACGAAACGACTGACCGCCCCAACCAATCCTCGATTTTGAACTTTCAATTTCCGCCTATGGGCTAACGCCGAAATCGCCCGGTGGTGCCGCCAAATGCGGACCAGGAGAAGGACGACATGAACAAAGGGGAACTCGTAGAGGCAATCGCAGATGAAACGGACATGAGCAAAACGGGTGCAGAAGCTGTGCTGAATGCGTTTGTTTCATCCGTAACCGGTGCGCTCAAAAAAGGGGACAAGGTTACACTGACGGGCTTCGGGACCTTCAGCATCTCGAACCGCGCCGCTCGAATGGGGCGCAACCCCCAGACCGGCGAGGCGATTCAGGTGAAGGCCTCGAAGGTTCCCAAGTTCAAGGCGGGCGCCGGCCTGAAAGATGCCGTGAACTAAAACCCTTCCCGTCGTGAAACGGCGAAGGGGTTTCATCTTCATCAGAAAATAAAACGGGGGGGGGCGTGTCCGCTCCCCCGTTTTATTTTTCCGGCCCTGAACACCATGAAAGCGCTCAAAAAGGCCGGCAAAGTCTCTCCCACCCCCTTCGACGACCAGGAGGCCGAAGACCTCTCAGCCGGCATCTGCGACCAGTTCGTCAAGGGCCCGGACCCCGCCTGGCGCAAGGGCCTCTCGAAAGATCAAATGCAGAAAATGCCCGACTTCTTCCAGAAGCGGTATGGGGAGGAGTGGGAAACAGGGTTCGCCTAGTCCGCCTCGCTGGCAAGGGGCGTATCCCCGGCCCAGGCGTCGCGGTCGGACAATAGCGCGACGGAATCGTCGATGAAGGTCGTGTAGTTTGGGAGGCGCTCTGCGGAGTCGAGAATGAGCCTCCGCGCCCTCGCGGTGTTCTCCTCGCTGAAGGGGAGCCGAAGCTTGCGCAGGACGATCCGCGTGCGCCCGTCCAGATACATGTAGTCGATATCATCCACATTCCCGTAAAAGCGCGCGGCCACGCCCTGTGTCGCCGCGATATCCTCCGGCGAGCATCCATAGAGCGCGGCCAGGCTCTCGTCGTACTCCCGCATCTGATCCTCGGTTGCGCGGACCCGCGCCTGCCGGACGACGGTGGGGACGGTGCGGTCCGCCTGGGATATGAGATAGTCCACCGCGATCTCGACCATGGTGTGCGCCAGATAATGGGCGTCGAACTCTGTGAGCGGCACCGCCATCTCCCGCGCGAAATCCGTGAAGAGCGGTATCAGATCCCTCCCCCGCTCATAGGTGTAACCCCTTTTTTCAGCGGGCGTGAGCTTCCCTTCCGGCTTCATGGCAGAGCCGTAGTGGCAGAAATTATCCACGATCAGGTGACATTTCACCCAGACGAGCTTGGGATAGCACGCCATCGCACCCTCGGGCGGCTCGAAGCGGTGCGTCTCCCTCGATCGGAATTTTTCGGCGAGGGGGAGATGATCGGGCGCGATGTTGTAGAGATACAGATCCTGCTCTTCGGGCGGCGGCTCGGGAGCGTGATTCAGCAGGGTGAGGAGGATGAGGGTATGGCAGTTCGTGAGCAAGGCTGATCCGGTCCCCTTGGCTGGAGACACCCCCGGCCGCCGATGAGGCGAAAAATATCCAGAGCGTTTTTAAAGAAAAATTCCGGCGCGCGTCAATCCCGCGCGGGGTTGACTCAGGCGTCGAGGGCGTACTTCCCTTCCCTGTTCTCCACGCGGCCGTCTTCGACGAGCTTTTCGAGATGGGCGATGATCATGGTGGTGCCGATCTGAATCACCCGCTCTTCCATCCCCCGGTAGATGCGCTGGGCCATCTCCTCCGGCGTCTCCAGACCCTCCGATAGCGCCGTCAGAACCTGCGTTTCCCGTTGCGCCCGGTGGCGGAGCAGCGCCTCAATTCGCCCGGCCGGGTCCGTCACCGGGGGGCCGTGACCGGGGAAGATCACGCGAGGGGCGAGCGTCCTGATCTTCTCGAGCGTCTCGAGATAGTGGGTCAAATTCCCCCGGGGCGGCCCCACCCAGGTGGAGTTGGGCATCAGCACATTGTCCCCGCCAAAGAGGATGTCCCGTTCTTTCCACCAGAAGGCCAGATGGCCGGGCGAGTGGCCCGGCGTGAGAAACGCCTCCAGTTCGACCCCGCCCGCCTGAATTTTCTCGCCGTCCTCGAGCGGGACAGGCTCGAGCCCCGGCGCGCGCTCTTTCATCAGTTCGATCTCGACCGGGTGGGCGTATACCCTGGCCCCGGTCGCCTCCACGATGGCCTCGCCGCCGCCGAGATGGTCGTAGTGATGGTGGGTGAGAAGCAGGACTTCAGGGCCGCCGCCAGAATTTTCCATCACCCAGGGGCGCACCTTTTCGATCCCCTCCTCGTAGCCGCTGTCGATCAGGATGTGCGGCCCCTCGCCCACCAGCGTCACGAGGACGTGATCCATGAAGCTTCGGGGCGGGGCTTCTACCCGGAGCGTACGGATTCCCGCTTCTGGAGCGTCTTGTTTCGCCATACCGAAATTCCAGTGGGGAAAAGGAACGAAGCAAAACCCGGGTCTGCGAAAACCGCCGACCGGTGAATCCGAGGCGCCCGATGGGCACCCTACCCCGACATCACCGACAGGTAGGAGCTCAGTGCGCTTTTGTTCTCGTCGCTGACATCGACGAACATCAGGTTGAACTTATAACCTTTCTGCCCGTCTGTCTCCTCCATCCAGGCTGCCCGGACCACCTGGGCCGAAATGCCCTTCACCTGCTTCCCGGAGGGAAGAGAAAAACTGAGGGAGAAAGAGGTTCCGGCCTCCGCCGGAAACGCCGAGTGGAGCAGCATGCCGCGCGCGCTCAGATCGCGGACGATCCCCTGGCGGGTCCCGCTGACCCCATTCTGGCTGTAGATCGCGAAAAGTTCCACCTCGATGCGCGGGGAGGAGCGCTTGACGTGGTGCACATCCCGCCTGGGGGGCTGAATCGAATGAACATGGCACACCCGGATTTCCTTCGACTTGCCCTTGACCTGGATGCGCCCTTTGTCATCGCCCCTGGCGAAATCCTTGATCATCTCCCAGGTGAATTCACTGACGTAAATCGAATTTTTCTCGGCCGCGCTTTCCATGCGGCTCGCCACGTTCACGGCGTCGCCGATGACCGTATAATCCATCCGCTGCGGAGAGCCGAGATTGCCCGCCACGACAGCGCCCGAGTTCACCCCGACGCGCATGCCGAAAGTCGGCTTCCCCTCGGCTTCCCATTTGTTCATTAAATCCCGGCAGGCCGCCAGCATGCCCAGCCCCGCCTGGACGGCACGGGCCGCGTGGTCCGGATCGAACACCGGCGCGCCGAATATCGCCATCGTCGCGTCGCCGATAAATTTATCCAAAGTACCCTTGTTCTCGAAAATCACGTCGGCCATCAACGTGAAGTAGTCGTTCATGAGCCGGATCAGATCGTCCGGCTGGAGGCGTTCGCTGAAAGGGGTGAACCCGACAATGTCCGTGAACAGGATCGAACACTCCACCGTGGAGCCGCCGAGAACCAGATCGTCACCCTGACTGAGGATGTCATCCACGATCGATGGAGACAGGTAGCGCGAGAGGTTCGTCCGCTTGGCCGTTTCCTCCCGGACATTTTCATAGAGCCGCGCGTTTTCGATGGCGCCGGAGGCCGCTCCCGAAAACGACAGGGCCAGGGGCAGCATCTCTTTCGTGAATCCGGGGGCGCCCGCCCGGTTGTCGATATATATCGTCCCGAGGCTGCGGTCCTTGTAGCGCAGGGGGACACAAAGCACCGCCCGGGCGTCCGAACGCATCACGCTGGCGAAGGCCGAGACGCGGTCATCCCCCTGCGAGTTGGCCGTGAAGAACGATGTCCCCTCCGCCGCCACCCGGCTGGCGATGCCCGTGCTGAACTCGCGGGACTCGCCGGCCGCCAGTTCCTCGTCCATGCCGCGTGCAACGCTCACGTCCAGCGCGCCCGTTGCGGGATTTTTCAGCATCAGGAAACCCCGCTCGCCGTTCAGGGTCTTGATGGCGTAGTCCATGATGCGATTGAGCAGGGAGGACAGCTCGTGCTCCTGGTTCAGCACGTTGCTGACCTCGAGCAGCGACTGGAGATCCTGGCTCGCCCGACGGAGAGCGCTCACCTCGCGCTTCACCCCGACAAGCGAGTCGGCAACGGCGGACACCCGGTGCGAGACCGTATCGGGAATGGCGTTCGGCGATTTCTGTCGGGCCTCGTAGACGGCCCGCGAGAGATCGCCCACCTTTTCTTCGAGTTGATCGAAGGAATTTTCGTGATTTTCCCCGGCCGGCGCGGGGGACGGAGGCGCGGGAGCCGGTGCGCCCTGAACCGGACCGGGCGCCGGCGCTGCTTCTTCCGGGAACGAGGGCGTAAAAACGCAACCGCACTTTTTACACTTCACGCGCACCTTCGCCAGATCGGCCGCAGATCGGTAGACCCGGTACACGGCTGCGCACTGGACACAGGAAATCCGGGTCGGCTCCACGTTAGGCTCCATGTCTCAACCTCTCCCCCAAGACGCCAGACTCCAGCCTATTCAAGAGAACGCAGCGCGGCGAGCAATTCATCGACGCTTTGAAACCGTTCTTCCGGCTCTTTTTGGAGACATCTCATGACGATGTCCTCGAGGGGCTGGGATACCTCGGGATTTTTTATCGAAATCCGGGGCGGATCCTCGTGCATGTGCAGGTAGGCGATATCCCCTTCCTGGAACGGAGGGGCGCCTGTCAACATTTCGTAGAGTGTAATGCCAAGCGAATAAATATCGCTCCGCCCGTCGGCCATGCCGCCCCGGATTTGTTCCGGCGGCATGTAGTAGGGTGTCCCCATGACCTGGCCGATCTGGGTCGTACCGCTACTCTCCCCTTTCCGCGAGAGGCCGAAGTCGGCGATTTTCACCCCGCCGTTTTTCGTCACCATGATGTTGTCGGGCTTGATGTCGCGGTGAACGACCTGGGCCCGGTGGGCGAAAGCGATCGGCTCGCACATCTTAACGGCCAGATTCAGGAAATGGGACATCGGGCACTTCCGGCCGCTCAGGAGCTCCTTCAGGCTCTTCCCCTCGACAAACTCCATGACAATGAACATCGGCGCTTCCGCATGAATGTCGTAGACGGTAATGATCCCCGGATGCTCGAGCGCGGCCGCGCTTTGGGCCTCCGCAATGAAGCGGGAGAGCGCCTCGGAGTCCTTTCCCAAATCTTCCAGAATCGTCTTGATGGCCACGGGACGATCGAGAATCTTGTCACGCGCCTTGTAGACCACCCCCATCGCCCCCCGGCCGAGTTCCTCGACGTTATCGTAACGCTTGTAGATGGCGCCCATCGGGTCACGGGACTCCGGAGAATCGGGCGTCTGCACCGCCATGGGCGCCGCGGCTTCTATCTCTCTGGAGAGGCGGCTGACGCAGCCAGCAGCGTCCCGAAAAGCGGGGTCCTCACTTTTCACCTGTTCGAAATATTTCAGCGCCAGCTGGCCCTCGCCCCGTCCCTCGAAAGACTCGGCGGCTTCGTAGGCCCAGGCCAGGCGATCCTCGGCGGGAAGCCGCATCGAAAACAGAATTTCAAACACACCCGCCGCCGTATCGAAATCCTGCCGATCCACATGAATCCGGCCGAGAGTTCGCAGCGCCTCCGCGCGAACGGGGGAGCGCTCTCCCGCCGCCTTCTGGAGATGGGCGATGATCTCTTCTTCCGCACCGCCCATGGCGCGCTCGATGCCCGCCATTTCGAAATGGGCCTTGGCGGCCTCCGAGGCGGGCATCCGCCCGGTGGCGAGAAGGTCATCGAGCTTCTCCCTGCGGGTGATGTTCCGCGCCTGGGCGATCTGCTCTACCTGAGCAACCAGGTTCGAGTCGTCCGGAAATACTTTCAGCAGGCGCTCGGCCAGATTTCCCGCGCGATCCATGTTGCCGGCCGCGAACGCTTCGCTCATGGCCTGACGGAGCAGACGGCCCAGCTCTTCCCGATCTTCCGGTTCCGCCTCCGCCAGCGCCTCGAGATTGCGGCACGCCTTGTCGAGATCGCCGCCTTTTTCAGCGAGTTTCGCCAGCTTGCGCCGAAACGTCGGCGCCTTGCTATGGCTGTGAATCACATCTTCGTAGCGCTCGATGAGAAGTGGAGTTCCGGGCTCCAGGAGCGGCTCCGCCGCCTCGAGCCGGGCCACCGCAGCATCCACCCCCTCGCCTTCCAGCGCCCAATCGCTTTGAATGAGCTCCAGCCACCCCATCTCTTCATCGCTTCCAGGTTTGATCGACTGGAGGATCACGAGCGCTTCTTTCTCTTTGCCGTCATAAAACAAGATGTTCGCCACCTTCAGAGCGGCCGGAATCGAACCGGGAGATTCCTTCATCTCTTTTTTGAAGCGGGAGAGATAGTGCGCGACACGCTCCTTGTGCTGGCAGGCGCGGTAGAGCTGTTGATAGACGCCCGCCTGCGCGGGGCTGGCCTTGATAAGTTCGTCCAACCCGCGCATCACATTTCGCATCCGGTTGGGAACGTGGGCGATCATCCCCTTGAACTCGAGGAGCGCCTTCCGGAAATGACCCTGAACCGTGTGAATCCGGCCCGAAAAATAATATTTGTCGGAAAAGCGGGAGCCGACCGCTTTCAGTTCATTGAAGATTTCGAGCGCCTTTTCGTACTCGCCCCGGCGGTACAGGGCCTCGCCCATGGCCGCGTGATAGCGCATGTAGCGGGGGGTGAGCTCGGCCTGTTGCTTCAGAAGATCCGGCCAGGGCTCGATGGCCTTGATGCGCTCATATACCTCAACAACTCGATCCCATTGTTTTTCCTGCTGATAGGCGATGGCGAGATCGTTCAGGAGACGGATGTCGTCAAATTCCTGGAGCGTTTTTCTGCGGAGGTTCTGGATGATTTTTGCCCACTGACCTTGACGGTACAGATCGTCGATTTTGTTAACGTCTTCTGTCGCAAAAAGGGCCATACCCCGATTGATCCCCGCAGAGACTAGATTAATTAAATTCTATGGAATGGCGCAAATGGCCCACAAAACGTATTTTAGGTTAAACTCCCCCTGTTTCAAAGAGATAAAGGGTCCGAGTTATTCAAATTCTCCAAATTGGGGGTTTGACATTGCGGGAAATTCGGTTATTTTTACAACTTAAGTTCTAAATCCTGGCTCGAGGTTCTTCCGGAAGTTTCTCCCGTTGAGGGGACGGATGTATGTGCGGGAATCGAGGGCCAGACTGTGTGTGGTCAAAAAGGAGACCGTAGAAGATGAGAAGTTATTCACCGATTCAAAAAATCTGGACCATCGTCATCATGGCCGCTTTTATTTCCCTCGGCGTGGCTTCGGCGGCAATCGCCGCCAGCCTGACCCCGCAGGAAGAAAAGCTCATCCGGGGAGCGAAAAAAGAAGGCGCGGTCGCTTTCCTTAATCCGCTCTTCAGCGACCGGACCTCCAAGAGGCTGAAAGCGGGTTTTGTTAAGCGCTATGGCCTCGGCAGCAATTTCGACCTCAAAGCCATCCGTAAGGGCACCGGCGCCACGGTGGCCCAGGTCCGCCAGGAGATGAAAGCCAACAAGTTCACCGTTGACGTCCATCTCGTCAGCGACCCGGGCTTTTTCGCCGCCGCTTCCAAACGGGGCGCCTACGTAAAGCTTGACAGCGGCTACTGGAAAGACTTCACCAAGACCATCAAGCGGGCGGGGCAGTACTCCAACTACCCCTATGTCGTGACCCCGCTGGCCTATACCTTCCAGCCCATCTGGAACAGCTCCTGCCCCGGCATGGCAGATGTCAACATCACCTCCTATGCGGACGCGGTGGACCCGAAACTGAAAGGGAAGACCATCGCGAGCGATTTGACCAAGAGCGCCACCTACACCAACACCACCATCTCCTTGAAGGAAAATGGGATTAACATGTCAGCGCTTTGGCCCAAACTCAAAGCCCTGGCTCCCCTCGTCGAGTTCCGCACCGAGCCCAATATGCAAATCGTCATTAACTGTGAGCGCCCCCTGGACATGTGGAACCTCTCGGGCCGCGTCTACCAGAACGTCATCAAGAAGCCGGGCCTGGCGAAAATCCTCAAGATTGGATCCTACAAGGAAGGCCAGGTCATGCTGGGCAACCAAGTGTCCGTTCTGAAAGGCAGCCCGCATCCCAACGCGGGGCGGTTGCTCGTTGAATTTCTCCTGAGCAAAGAAGGCGCCGACGTCTACGTCGAGGGCGAGGCGATCTACTCTTTCCGCGACGGATATACGCCGCCTGCAAAAGCTGCCCCCTATCTTCTCGATCTCGGCAAGACGAAACTGCTCGGCATGCAGGACTGGGTCGCCGCGCGGAAGAAATTCAAGAGTACCCGCGGCGAATGGGCGAAGTTCTTCAAATAAAAGCTTGACCGGTCCAACGGAACCCAACATGGATGGGGGCCTGGAACACACCACCGGGCCCCCATCTTCTTTCGTTCCCGCGCGCGGGGACAAGATAAGGTGAATTTTACCAAAATGACGACAGAAGCGGCCCCGAGCGACATTCAGGTCATCCGTCCGAGCAAGTGGCGGGGAATTTTCACGCAGGAGACGATTGCCACATCAGTGGCGAGCTTTATCGTCGCCATCGCCGTTATCCTTCCCCTCATGGCCCTCGTCGTGAACAGCTTCCTGGTGCTGGACGACATGGGATTCGACACGGAATGGGGGCTCGCCAACTACTCGGAAATTTTCAAGGGCCGCATCATCCGCAAGGCGTTCCTCAACACCCTGTTCATCAGCTCGATGTGCACCGTGCTGGCAACTTTCTTCGGCGTCTCGCTCGCCTGGATCAACGCGCGCACGAACTGCCCCTGGCGGGAGAAGCTCGAGCCGTTCAACCTGGTCCCCTTCTTCCTCAGCCCCTTCGTCGGCGCGATCGCCTGGCATAACCTGGCCTCTCCGAAAGTCGGCCTCCTGAACAACTGGGCGCGAAGCCTCTTCGGCATACAGGGCCATCTTTTCAACGTCGATAATATATTCGGCATCATCTGGGTGACGGGGATTTTCTTCACCCCCCTCGTTTACCTGTTCGTCATCGGCTCGCTCCGCCGGATGGACCCCTCGCTCGAGGACAGCGCCCGGACGACCGGCGCCGGCCTCTGGCGCACGACGATGTCCGTCACGCTGCCCCTGGTGACGCCAGCCATCCTCTCGGGCGCCATCATCGTCTTCGTGACCAGCGCGGGCGAGTTCGGCGTCCCCTTCAAACTGGGTTCCCCGTACGGCTACGAAACGCTGACCACCCAGATATTCACCAAGGCCGTGGGCGACGACGCGAACCACTATCTGGGCGCGGCGATGAGCATGATCCTCGGGGTCATCACGGGGTTATTCATCTGGATTCAGCAGCGCATCATCGCTCCCCGCGCCTATACCACCGTCACCGGAAAGGGCTTCCGCCCGAACGTCATCGACCTCGGGCGATGGAAATGGGCCGCCTTCGCCTACAACCTGGGTTATGTCTTCGTGGCCGTGGCCCTCCCCATCCTCTGTCTCGTGATCGTGAGCCTTCACCCGGTCTGGCAGGGCCGAGTAATTCCCAACGACCTGACCAGCATCAACTACCAGAAAGTCCTTTTCTTCTGGTCACCCAATTCAATTTCGGCAGCGACCAACGGAATTAAAAACAGTTTCATTCTCGCCTCGATCGGAGCGAGCATCGCCATGCTCCTCGCCATCGTCATCAGCTACATGATCCACCGCACGAAGGGCTTCGGCTCGCGGATTCTGGACTTCCTCTGCGTCGTCCCCATCGGCTTTCCTGGCATCGTCCTCGCGATGGGCGTCCTGGTCACCTATATCAAGACCCCGATCTACGCGACGCTGTGGATTCTTCTTCTCGGCTACATCACGCGCTTCTTCCCCTACGGGCAGCGGAACATCTCCTCCATCATGCTGGCCGTCTCGGAAGAACTGGACCAGAGCTCGCGCATGGCCGGCGCGACCTGGGTGACCACCCTCCGTCGAATCACGATCCCCCTTCTCAAGCCGGGCATTTTCGCGGGATGGGTGCTCCTGTTCGTCATCTTCCTGCGCGAGCTTTCGATCTCGATCATCCTGTACACGGCTGGCACCGAGACGCTCTCGGTCGGCGTCTACTATCTCTCGAATTTCGAGAACGAGCCGCTGACAGCCGCCCTTTCGGTCGCACAGACGGTCGTTCTTCTGCTCTGCGTCGTCATTTTCCGGAAAGTCGCCGGAAAAGAAGCTCTCACGGCCTGATGCGCTTGCTAGGATATTCGTCATGAATGCAGAAACAGCCAACGGCAGCTATCTCGAAGTCGCCAATCTCGTGAAATATTTCGGCGACGACCGTGCGGTGGACGGGATATCCTTCGGGGTTCCGCAGGGGAAGTTCCTCACCCTGCTGGGGCCCTCGGGGTGCGGCAAGACCACCACCCTGATGTGCATCGCCGGGCTTCACAAGCCCGACGCCGGGGACATCCGCATCGGAAGCAATGCCGTGGCGTCGGTCTCGCGGGGCGAGTTCATGCCCCCCGAGAAGCGCGACATCGGGATGGTCTTTCAGAGCTACGCCATCTGGCCGCACATGACCGTCTCCCAGAACGTCGCCTACCCGCTCGAGATCCGCAAGCTCGATCGATCCGAGATCGACGACCGGGTCCGCGAGGCCATCCGCCTCGTGGGGCTCGAGGACATGGCCGAAAAGGGCGCCACCCAGCTCTCGGGCGGGCAGCAGCAGCGCGCCGCCCTCGCCCGCGCCATCGTCTCCCATCCCTGCCTCCTGCTCTTCGACGAGCCCCTGAGCAACCTCGACCTCAAGCTCAGGGAGCGCATGCGCGTCGAGCTCAAGCGCATCCAGCACGAGGTGGGCATCACCTCGATCTACGTCACCCACGATCAGGCCGAGGCCCTCGTCATGAGCGACGACATCATCGTCATGAGCAAGGGGCGCATCGAGCAGACCGGCGGCCCGCACGCCATCTACGCCCGGCCCACCAACCGCTACGTCAGCAACTTCATCGGCATCGCCAACCTGCTCGAGGGGCGCGTCACCCGCGCCGGAGGCGATCGGGGCGAGATCGAGGTGGCCCAGGGCGAGAGCCGTCTCCTGGCCCCCTGCCTCCTGGCCGAGGGGCTGGCGGAAGGGGACGCGGCCGTGCTCTCGGTGCGGCCCGAGAACATCGAGGCCGTCAAAAGCAAGCCCTCCGGCCCCGCCGTGGAAGGAGAGGTCGTCCAGACCGTCTTCCTGGGGAACTGGCTCGACTGCCGGGTCCGGTGGGGCGAATTCGAATGGAAGGTCCAGGCCCACCCCCGCGAGGGGCTGCGCACGGGCGACAAGGTATACGTCTGCCTGGATCCGGATCATACGCTGGCCGTTCGGCCCTAGAGGGGAAGATCGTGGCTTTTTTGGAAATCAACAAGCTGGTCAAAAAATTCGGGCAGGAAGTCGCCGTCGCGGGGATCGACCTGGCCGTCGAAAAGGGGGAGTTCGTCACCCTGCTCGGCCCCTCGGGATGCGGCAAGACGACCACCCTCCGGTGCATCGCGGGTCTGGAGCATCCGGACAACGGCGAGATCCGGATCGAGGGAGAGCCCGTCACCTCGACCGAACAGGACATCTTCCTCACCCCCGAGGACCGCAACCTTGGCATGGTGTTCCAGAGCTACGCCGTCTGGCCCCACATGACGGTGTTCGACAACGTCGCCTTCGGGCTGAAAATCCGCCGCACGGGCCGGGCAGAGACGAAGGAGAAGACCACCAAGGCGCTGGAACTCGTGGGCCTGGCCCACCTGGCCGATCGCTACGCGACGAAACTCTCGGGCGGGCAGCGCCAGCGCGTCGCCCTGGCCCGCGCCATCGTCTACGGCCCGCGGGTGATCCTGTTCGACGAGCCGCTCAGCAACCTCGACGCGAAGCTCCGCGAGCAGATGCGCATCGAGCTGGTCCGCCTCCAGCACGAGGTGGGGATCACCTCCGTCTACGTCACCCACGATCAGACCGAGGCGCTCGTCATGAGCGACAGGGTCGTCGTCATGGACAAGGGCGTCATTCAGCAGATCGACGACCCCGAGACGATCTACGCCCGGCCGGCCAACGCTTTTGTGGCCAACTTCATCGGCGTGGCGAATCTGCTGGAGGGAAAGTTCCTCAGCCACGAGGGAAAGTTTGCCGACATCGAGATCCGGACCGGAAACGGCGCGCCCCTCCGGCTTCGGGCCCTGGGGGGAGAATCCGCCTCGCCGGGGCAGAAGGTCATCCTGAGCCTTCGGCCCGAGGATGTTCACCTCCACCTTCAGCCGCCCGGCCAGACGCTGAACGTCCTGGAGGGCGCGATCATCGACACCGTCTATCAGGGCAACTTCCTCGACTGCCAGGTCCAGGTGGGGCCCCACGAGGTCGGCGTCCAGATGGACCACTTCGAGCAGCTCTCCCCCGGCCAGAAAGTCTATATGACCTTCGAGCCCGACCACGGCCTCTGCCTCACCGAGTAGCTCTCTTTGCATGCCCTGAAGAAAAACGCCCAGCCCACGCTTCTGGCGGGCGGCGATGTCGCCATCAACCGGCCCAGAGGCCGGGGCGCGTTCGGCGCGCTGAGCGGCCTGTTTCAAAGGGCTGACATCGCCTTCGCCAACCTGGAGGTTCCTCTCTCCCGGAACGGCCGCCCAGCCCCCGAAAAAATCCTCCTCCGTGGGACGCCCGAGATGATCGAGGCCTTGACCGAGGCGGGATTCGACGCCTTCTCCGTCGCCAACAACCACATACTCGACTACGGCGAGGAGGCCCTTTTCGACACTTTCTCCCTTCTGGATGAACACGCGATCCCTTACGCGGGGGCCGGGAAAAATCTCGCCGCCGCCCGGCGGCCCGTCATCCTGGAGCGCGGCGGCCTAAGCATCGGTGTGCTGGCATTTTGCTCCGTCATTCCCCGGGGCTTCGCCGCCGGACGGCAAACACCCGGCTTGAACCCTTTGCGGGCGCACACCTCCTACCGCACTTTCCGGGATTTATCCGAATATCCCGGAACACCACCCGTCATTCTCACCTGGGCCGACCCCGACGATCTTCGGAGGATGAAGCGAGATATTCGGACGCTCAAAAAGAAAGTCGACCTCGTCATCGTCAACAACCACTGGGGAACGAGCATGACGCACGAGGTCCGGGATTTTCAGCAGGAGATCGCCTACGCGGCCATCAATGCCGGGGCGGACATCGTACTCGGCGGGCACCCCCACGTCCTTCAAGGAGTGGAGTTCTACAAAGGGAAACCCATCGTCTACAGCATGGGAAACCTCATCTTCGACTTCAAGGTTTCGTTTTTCACGGAGGTGTGCCGCCAGACATTCCTCTTCGGCTGCCAATTGACGAAAAAAGG